>NZ_JBFUGK010000026.1:0-74025 GCF_056402935.1 Polaromonas sp. P3_B1 | reverse complement strand
GCACGGCAGCATCACGCTGGAAAACCGCGTCGTGCACGGCCAGGTGACCGGGCTGGACGCGGTGGTCCGACTGCCCATTGCTTGAACCACCCACGCAAGCGGCTAGGGCCTGTTAACACTATGTTTGCAAGATGCGTTGCGAGTCAAAAAGGCCTTGAGCAAGGCGCAAAACGCAGGCGGGGTGACCCCCGCCGAGGCTTTGCAACGCCGCGCAAGGCCTTTTTGATCGCAACCCGGAGGGAATGGGGTGAAAACGGCGCCACTCCGCGTTGCGCTTCTAGCCCAGACGCCCGGTCTGGGCRTCGTCGCGCGCCTTGATTGGCGCCGTTTTYACCCCATTCGCATTTGCAAACATAGTGTTAACAGGCCCTAGGGCATTCCGCCTTGGTCCAAAATAGCGGCCAATGGATAAATTGCGTATCGACAAATGGCTGTGGGCGGCCCGCTTTTACAAAACCCGCGCGCTCGCCGTCGAGGAGATCGACAAGGGACGGGTCAAGGTCAACGGCATCGAAGCCAAGCCCGCGCGCGAAGTCAAAACCGGCGACACCATCACCCTGCGGCAAGGCCCGGTGACGCGCACACTGCTGGTACGCGGCATCAGCAAACAACGCGGTGCGGCGCCGGTGGCGCAACAGCTCTATGAAGAAACCGAGGAAAGCCTGCGCCTGAAGGCCGAGGCGACCGAACAGCGCCGCCTGGCGAGCGACCCGGCCGGCGCGCAGGAGCACGGCAGGCCGACCAAACGCGACCGCCGCACGCTGGACAAGGCCTGGAACGATCGCTGGAGCGCGTCGGCCGACTAAGAGCCGCTCAAGCCGCGTAGGCCCGCTGCGCCAAAGCCTGCGCCAGCAATGCGGCCGGGTCCACCAGGTCCAGCGACTCCATGCCGGGCACCGCGCTGAGCGCCAGCGGTATCTCGGTGCAGCCCAGGATCAGCGTCGAAAGCCCATGCCGCGCGGCCAGCGCTTCKGCCACGCCCGTGAAGCATTCACGCGCCAGGGCCATGTTTCCCATCTTCACACCCTCGTAAATGCCATGCATCAGGCGTTCACGTTCGCCGTCCCCAGGCGTGTGGCATTGCAGGCCGGCCTGGCGCAGCGCCTGGTCGTAAAGGCCGGCGCGGTAAGTCCCTTCGGTCGCCAGCAGCCCTACTTCGCGCACGCCGCGCGCGGCCAGCGTCTGCGCCACCTCTCGCGCCACGTGCAGCACTTCAAGCTGCGGAAATCGCTCCTGCAGCTGGCCGTGCCAGGCATGGGCCGTGTTGCAGGCCACCGCGACCGTGGTGGCGCCCAGCGCCGCCAGCTTGCCCATGGCCTGCAGCATGGGGTCCAGCGGCTGGTGGCCGCCAGGCCCGGGCAGCTCCAGCGCCGCGCTGCGGTCGGGAACCGGCACCTGGGCCAGCCAGTGCTCGGGAAATCCCTGGTCCGTCACCGGAATATTCAAGCTGCGCATGTGATCGGCGCAGGCCTGGACAAACAGGCGCGCGAAATCCGCGCCTGCGGCAGGGCCCATGCCGCCCAGGATGCCGACCACGCGAGTTCTGCTCATGTCACGTCTTTCTGTGTGTGCGGGCCCGGAAAGCAAAATCCAGGCGAACGCCAGCCGCCTGTGCTCAGGGCATCGGCCGTACCGTGTTGTTGGGGGGAAGAACCGCCGTCCTCCATGAGGCTGGCGGCAGGACGGCTTGAAGCCGTCAACGGGGAGCGGCGCGCGGCGCTCCCCGTGTGGCTTACAGCGCCGGCTTGTCGCTCAGCGCCTTCAGGTTGGCCTTGAGCTCTTCGCTCATGGGCAGGTTCAGGTTCACGCCCTTGGGAGGGATCGGCGAAGTGAACCACTTGGCGTACATCTTGGTGAACTCGCCGGACTTGATCAGGCGGGTGATGGTGCCGTCGACCAGCTTCTTGAACTCCGGGTCGTCCTTGCGCAGCATGCAGGCATAGGGCTCGACCTGCAGGGAGTCGCCGACGACTTCCAGCGACGCAGGGTTCTTGGAGTTGGCCATCAGGCCGAACAGCAGGATGTCGTCCATGGCAAAAGCCAGCGCGCGGTCGCTCTCGACGAGCAGCAGCGAATCGTCATGGTCCTTGCCCAGGATCAACTGCATGTCCAGCTTCTTGTCGGCGCTGTACTTGCGGATCACCTGCGCATTGGTGGTACCGGTGGTGCTGGCCACCGTCTTTTTGGCCAGGTCGGCGTAGTTCTTGATGCCGGACGATTTTTTCACCAGCAGGCGCGTGCCGGTGTAGAAATGGTTGATGGCAAACGCCACGTCCTTGCCGCGCGCGGAGTTGTTGGTGGTCGAGCCGCACTCGAGGTCATACGTGCCGTTGACCAGCAGCGGGATGCGGTTCTGCGAAGTCACGGGCATGTAGGCGACTTCCAGGTTGGGCTTCTTGAGCTTCTTGCGGACGTCGTCAACGATGGCTTCGGTCAGTTCCGCCGAAAAACCCACCGAGGTCTTGGAGCCGATCAGGTAGCTGAAAGGCACCGATGCCTCGCGATAAGACACCGTGATCTTGTTGCTGTCGGCGACCTTTTTCAGCGTCGGCACGGTCTGCGCACCTGCGGTGGCGGCCAGGCCGGCTGTCAGCAGCGCGGCGCTCATGAGTGTCGAGAATTTCATGCGTGTCCTTTCGGGGGCGGTGGGTTGGTCGTTTCGGGAAGCCGGGGTAAGCAGGCACCGCTAGTGTAGGAACTGCAGCGCCCGGCGTGTCATTCATTTTCGCGTCAAACCCATGACCAAAACTCATGGTTTACCCAAGCGCACCACCATGGCCTCCGAGCGCGCACCAAAGGCATAACCGCAGGTCATGGCCTTTGTGAATTCGGCATTGTTCAAACGCACACGCCTTGCGTAAAGTCGCGCTCATTCGAGAAACAACCAAGGGTTTTTATGCATGTGTGCGTGCTCGGTGCGGGAATCGTGGGCCTCGCCACCGCCTACAGCTTGCGCCGCGCCGGCTACGAGGTCACGGTGGTAGACCGCGCCAGCCCCGGCAGCGGCGCCAGCGGCGGCAACGGCGCCCAACTGAGCTATTCCTACGTCCAGCCGCTGGCCGACCCGGCCATCTGGCGGCAGTTGCCCAAGCTGCTGCTGTCGCCCTCCTCGCCGCTCAAGCTGCGCCCGCGCCTGGACATGCGGCAGTGGCTGTGGGGCCTGCGCTTCCTGGCCGCGTGCAACAGCAAGACCTCGCGCGATACCACGGGCCAGTTGCTGTCGCTGGCGGCGCTGAGCCGCCAGTCCTTCGACGCCATGATGGCCGAGGAAAAACTCGACAACGATTTATCCGCCACCGGCAAGCTGGTGCTCTATTCGGACGAGGCCGCCTTCGCGGCTGCCCAGCGGCAGATGCTGCTGCAGCGCGAACTGGGCAGCAGCCAGGAAGCCGTCAGCGCCGACCGCTGCGTGGAAATCGAGCCCGCGCTCAAGAGCCGGCATGCGCAGATCGCAGGCGCCATCTACACACCGGGCGAATGCGCCGCGGACTGCCAGAAGACCTGCGACGCGCTGCTCGTGGTGCTGCGCCGTATGGGCGTGCGCTTCCTGCTGGGCACGCCCGTGGAGCGGTTGGTGCAACGCGGCAAGTCCATTGCCGCCGTGGCCACGCCGCAAGGGCACGTCGAGGCCGACCGCTTTGTCATGGCGCTGGGAGCGGATTCAGCCCTGATGGCGCAAGGCCTGGACCTGCACCTGCCGGTCTACCCGCTCAAAGGCTACAGCATCACGGTGGACATCGCGCCCGAATCGCGTGCGGCGCCGGCCGTCAGCGTAACCGACAGCGCGCGCAAGGTGGTGTTCGCCCGCATAGGCTCGCGCCTGCGCGTGGCCGGCATGGCCGAACTCTCGGGCTACAACACGGCGATAGACCCGGCGCAGATCGCCTCGCTAAAAGCGTCGACGCAGACCGTCTTTCCAGGCTGCAGCCGCTTTGACGCCCTGAACCCCTGGGCCGGCATGCGCCCGGCCACGCCCACCGGCTTGCCGGTGATAGGCCGGCACGCCAAGGGGCCCGACAACCTGCTGTTCAACACCGGCCACGGCGCGCTGGGCTTTACCTTGGCCTTTGGTTCGGCGCAGCGCATCAGCCGCATGATCGCGAGGTGAGTCACCCCCTTCTCGGCTTACTTCGTGTCGCCGGATCCCCCCGCAGAGGGCAACAGCAGCGGCCCGGCAAAGCCGGTTCCGCGCTGTTTCTTGCGAAGAAACCAGCAAGCCGCACCTGGGAATTTCAGGCGCGCTGCGTCAAAGCCTGCTGGAAGCAGCGCACAAACGCCCTCACCACCACCGAACCGGGCCTGCCGGCCGGCAGCAAGGCCTTGATGGGCACGGGGATCAGCGGCTCCAGTTCCAGCACGTCCACACGCGCCAGGTCGGCCGAGGCTGCGGTGCAGGTGTCGATGACGGCAATGCCGAGCCCATGGTGAGCCAAAGCCAATGCCGAGTGGTAGGTCTGTACGGTGATGGGGAACTGCAGCCCCACGCCGGCTTCGCGGCAGGCCTGGTTGAGGCTGCGGCCCACCGGGTCCAGCGCATCCAGACCGACAACAGGCGACTTGCTCAGGTCGTCCAGCGTGACGCTGCCGCGCTTGACCAGGCGCGAAGCCAGCATGCCCTTGGGCGCCACGCACACCATACGGCCGTCGGCCAGGTGCTCCTGCGCAAGCGCCGAATGCGCGACCGGGCTGAACAGAAAACCGACATCGGCTTCCTGCAAGGCCAGGGCTGAAACGATTTGCGGTGAGTGCAGCGCCTGCAGCGTGATGGCCACGTCGGCATGCTTGACGCGAAACAGCTTGATGGCGCGCGGCAACACCTCATAGCTCAGCGCCAGCACCGTGAGGATGCGCAGCTCCCTGGCGCTGTCGCCGGTCTTGAGGTTGGCGGCCAGGCGCTGCACTTCGTCGAGCTGGGCGAACAGGCGCTCGATGTGCGGGTACAGCGTGAGCGCTTCAGACGTCGGTATCAGCCGGCCCTTGCTGCGCTGGAACAACGCAAAGCCCAGTTGCAGCTCCGCATGCTGCAGGATGCGGCTCACGGCCGGCTGCGTGACGTTGATCAGGCGGGCGGCCCCGCTCACGCTGCCTGTCAACATGACGGCGTTGAAGACTTCGATATGGCGCAGGCGCATGATGGGGTCCGTAGTCTGTTTCGGCGTGGAACACCGCGAATTATGGCGAACCGGTCCAAGGCACGAAGGTCGCGCGGCCCGGGGATTTTTTCACGCTTTGTTTCATAATCGTAAGTCCACGTTTTTCCCGAGTCAGAAATACGCCTTCGCTCAGTAAACTGCGGCATATTCCGCCGGACCCGAATCCCCGTTACCCCAAGCTGCATGCGCCTCAGAATCTACCTGGTTGAAGACAGCCCCGTCATCCGCGACAGTCTCGCGGAATCGCTGGAGGAACTGGCTCGCGCACGCATCGTGGGCTGGGCCAGCAAGGAAAGCGAAGCGGTCCAGTGGCTGAACGAGAACAAGTCCTCCTGGGACCTCGCAATCGTCGACCTGTTCCTGCTCGAAGGCAGCGGCCTGGGCGTGGTGATGAATTGCCGCGAAAGAGACCTGAAGCAAAAGGTCATAGTCCTCACCAACTACGCCACACCCGCCGTGCGCGAACGCTGCCTGGCCATAGGCGCCGACGCGGTGTTCGACAAGTCCAACGAGATTGACGAGTTCACCCGCTATGCGCTCGAGGAAGTCGAGCGGGCCGCAGGCTCCACACAGTGGTAAAGCCACCGCGCCCGTGATCACACGGCCGCCGTCGCGGCCAGCAACCAGTCCCTGAAGATGCGCATACCGGCCGTGGCCCGCCGCGATTTGAGCCGGGTCAGCCAGTACGCTCCGGTCTCTATTTCGACCGCGAAGGGCCGCACCAGGCGACCGCCCTGCAACTCCCGCGCGAACATGTTCACCGGCAGCAGCGCTACGCCGGCTCCCTGCGCGGCCGCCTCGGCCATGGTCAGCGAAGAATCAAACACCACGCCCCTGACCACTGGGCAGGCCACACCTGCCGCGGCAAACCAACGCGCCCATTCATCGGCCCTGTAAGAGCGCAGCAGCAGCTCCCTGGCCAGGTCGGCCGGCTCGCGCAGGCCGCGGGCCACCGCGGGCGCGCACATGGCCGACAACGGCGACACCAGCAAGGGCTCAGCCTCGGTGCCATGCCAGGCGCCGTCGCCAAAGCGGATCGCATAGTCCAGGCCCTCGCCGGCCAGGTCGACGCGGTTGTTGTTCGTGAAGAGGCGGAAGTCGATGAAGGGATGGGCACGCTGGAAATCCCGCAGGCGCGGAATCAGCCAGCCGACGGCGAAGGTGCCGACGGCGCCCACCGTCAGCACTTCGCGGAATTGCCCGTCCTTGAACTRCTCCAGCACCGAGCCCATGCGGCCGAAGGATTCCGCCAGCACCGGCAACAAGGCCAGCCCCTCATCGGTCAAGGCCAGTCCGCGCGGCAAGCGGCAGAACAGCGGCACACCCATGCGCTCCTCCAGGTTCTTCACATGCTGGCTGATGGCGGTTTGCGTCACGTTGAGCTCGTCGGCCGCCCGCGTGAAGCTCAGGTGCCGGGCCGAGACCTCAAAGGCGCGCAGGGCATTGAGAGGAAGGTGCATAGCGGTTAAGCCCCAGATTTACTTATGGATAACCTTGATTATTGCCGTTTGTTGGATCGCCAGGCTCTTGTTATTGTCACGGCCATGTTCAACAACTTCAGAGGAAAACACATGCAGAGACGGCACTTTTCAGGCGCCCTGGGCGGACTGGTGGTCGGGGGCGGACTGCTCAGTTACACCCAGAAATCATTGGGTGCCGGCGATAGACCGGATCCGGCATCCATCACCCAGCGCCTGGCGGCCATAGAGAAAACCAGCGGCGGCCGGCTGGGCGTTTCCATACTCGACACCGGCAGCGGCGCGAAATACGTCTACCGCGCCGGCGAACGCTTTCCGATGTGCAGCACCTTCAAGCTGCTGGCGGCCGCCCTGGTGCTGCATCGCGTCGATACCGGCCAGGAGCAGCTGGACCGAAGAATTCCCATCTCGGCCGGCGACATCCTGCCCCACTCGCCCACCACACAGCAGCACATAGGCCCGCAAGGCCTGCCCATGGCCGCGCTGTGCGAGGCATCCATCATCGTCAGCGATAACGCCGCCGCCAACCTGATGCTGGCCAGCTTCGGCGGCCCGGCCGGGCTCACGGCCTACCTGCGCAGCCTGGGCGACAAGACGACACGGCTGGACCGCACGGAGCCCGAACTCAATGAATCGGCGCCCGGCGACGTTCGCGACACCACGACACCGGACGCCATGCTGGCCACGGTGCACAAACTCACGCTGGGCTCGGCGCTGTCAGACGCATCGCGCGAGTTACTCGTCCAATGGCTGCAAACCAACACCACCGGCGACCGCCGCCTGCGCGCACTGCTGCCGCCAGGCTGGCGTGTCGGCGACAAGACTGGCAGCGGGGCCCACGGCTCGACCAACGACGTGGGCCTGATCTGGCCGCCTGGTGGGCGTGCGCCTTTGCTGGTGGCGGCCTACCTTACCGGCACACAACAGCCGGCGGCGCAGCGCGATGCCGCGCTGGCGCAGGTGGGGCAGCTTGCGGCGGCTTTGTAGCTATTGCACGACGCTTCGGCACTCATATCAGCAGCGTGAAATGGGTTTTACTAGGCCAACGGACAGCGCAAAATCTTTTGATCGCACCCACTTCAACTGCTCTTTTCCAGCTGTAGACGACTCATGGAGCTGGGATTCTGCTCGGAAATTCATAAATGAACTTCAGTAACATTTCAGCAAAAGCAATCAAGTCTTTCGCATCGCTATCGCTCATCAGCACGATCTCATGAGTAGCTTCATTGCCCTTCTTTCGAATATGGTCCACCCAACCCTTGCCATTCGGCGGGACATAGCCATTGG
Source organism: Polaromonas sp. P3_B1 (assembly GCF_056402935.1). Classification (NCBI taxonomy): domain Bacteria; kingdom Pseudomonadati; phylum Pseudomonadota; class Betaproteobacteria; order Burkholderiales; family Comamonadaceae; genus Polaromonas; species Polaromonas sp. P3_B1. The sequence goes on along the minus strand of NZ_JBFUGK010000026.1, from coordinate 66,107 downwards.
CCGCCAAATACTCAACATAAAAAATAAAAGGTTTACCCGCGTCGGCACCTTGGGCAACCCCAATGTTCATGAGTAACTTTCTAGAGAGCAAAACGCTTGCCGTATACGCAGCAGAGGAAGTGCAAGTTCTAGCCTCCTTGTAAAGTGCCTCGATGGCGGGCGGAAGATGCGCAACATCACTGCCAAATGCGACACCAGGCATAGCAACTTGACTCTCATTGAAGTACACCGGACGGTCACAATGAGGACATACGTATATTTGCTGCCTCCCCGAGGCGTGGTTGAAACCAACCACCGAAGAGATCAAATTACCACAATACCCGCAGACGAACTTTCGTGGATTCAGAGCTGTAGAGTTAACCCAAGACATTCGAATCTCCTCAGATGTCGTTTGAATACATACGCAGAACTAACTGAAATCGTCTTTAGGTGGTGGCCCTCTTACTCTTATTAAGTGTCGAGCGCGACACGCCTTTTTTCGCAAGTGTAGGGGCAAGTTCCCCTATGCAATGCGCCTGGCCACTTCGGTTATCGGTAACCCGGCCTAGCCGCACCCTTTGGTGCCAGTCGCTGCGCTTTGCGTCACGTCGGCTGTGGGCGCCAGGCCTGCGCCGTGAAAAAACGGGCTACCCCGGTAACCGCTGAATCCCCCACAAGACCTCGTCCCAGTGTGAGTGGCAGCGCCACAAACACTTCCCTTTAGGCGTCGTGAAGTGTTAACTGAAGGGCAACCATGGAACGAGCCTTTCGCGGCCCGACCAGTGCTATGGCCCACTCCAACGCAGCGCAACGCCACGCCTTCTCGCCAACGCCTTCCAACACACGCAGAAGCAGTTTGACGTCCTTGCAGTAGATATGCACGAATGCATCAAGTTCTGCCAACGCTCTTCTGCGCGGCAGGTCCTTGCGCCCCAAGCTCTCGTTCAGGCGCTCACTTTTGTACAGCAGATAGTCTTCCGGATGGAGCAAAAATTTCTTGGCGAGTTGATAGTCCCCGGCTTCGATGATGCTCGGAAGCGCCAGGTCCGCGCATTTTTTTGCTTGATCAGGATTCTTCTTCATCAAGGAAAGGAACAGCCTGTAGGTCTCCGGGCTGCGCCCCAATTCGTGGTCGATCGCCACCACATCGTGAAAAAGAGTACGGGTATTGCCACCAGCCTTCAGCAATGCAGCAGCAGTTTCGTCCCTGACCGCCTTCATGGCAGCAGCGGCGGGTGGATAGACGTCTGAGAGCTCTTTCCAATACCCCAGCGCAAAAGAAAGTCTGACGCCGTAGTACGCCCGCTTGTGTTTCAACGCGTTCTTGTGGAACCATAAATAGTCCGCCAGCGCCTGTTCGTGCCGCCCTTCAGATGCGTTCGTACGCCCTCTTTGCAGAATATCCCCTGGGTCCATGTGCAGCCTAATGTTTGTCAGGAGCTGCGACTGGCGGGTACAGCCCGTTGGAAGTCAGCTCGATGGAATGATGAGGCTCCATCATGCCTTGTTCTCGCTGCGCCTATTCTTTACCCACGACTCTATCCACAGTAGAACGGACGGCACGGCCAGACGACACGCACAGAGGTTGCGAGGCCGGGGAAATCAAGGCTGCTGGCGAACTTTGCCCCCAAGCCTTTGCCTGGAGTCAGGCGCGGCGGCTGATGGCGCAGGGCATAAAAAAACCGACTCCTCCTTGCGGAGAGAGTCGGCAGTTTTGGCGGAAACGGAGGGATTCGAACCCTCGATGAGGCTCTACACCCCATACTCCCTTAGCAGGGGAGCACCTTCGGCCACTCGGTCACGTTTCCAATAAATCGATTATCTCACGACTTGCGGGCCATTTTCAGGTGGACGGCTGGTCCAGGTCAAAAGCCTTGTGCAATGCGCGCACGGCGAGCTCCATGTACTTCTCGTCGATGACCACGGAGGTCTTGATTTCGCTGGTGGAGATCATCTGGATGTTGATGCCCTCCTCGCTCAGCACGCGGAACATCTTGCTGGCGATGCCCACATGGCTGCGCATGCCGATGCCGACGATGCTGACCTTGCAGATCTTGGCGTCGCCGGTGACTTCCTGGGCGCCCAGCTTGGGGACGACCTGGGTCTTGAGCAGGTCGACGGCCTTGGAGTAGTCGTTGCGGTGAACGGTGAAGCTGAAGTCGGTCTTGCCGTCCTTGCTGACGTTCTGGATGATGACGTCGACTTCGATGTTGGCGTCGGCCACGGCGCCCAGGATCTGGTAGGCGATGCCGGGGGTGTCGGGCACGCCGAGCACGGAGATTTTGGCTTCATCGCGGTTGAAAGCGATGCCCGATACGATGGCTTGTTCCATGTTTTCGTCTTCCTCAAAGCTGATCAAAGTGCCTGACTTGGCTTCTTCGTTGATGTCGATGTCCCATTCGGTGAAGCTGGACAGCACGCGCAGCGGCACCTTGTACTTGCCGGCGAATTCCACCGAGCGGATTTGCAGCACCTTGGAGCCCATGGAGGCCATCTCCAGCATCTCTTCGAAGCTCACGGTGTGCAGGCGGCGCGCCTCGGGCACCACGCGCGGGTCGGTGGTGTAGACGCCGTCGACGTCGGTGTAGATCAGGCATTCATGCGCCTTGAGCGCCGCGGCGATGGCGACCGCCGAGGTGTCGGAGCCGCCGCGGCCCAGCGTGGTGACGTTGCCGCCCTCGTCCACGCCCTGAAAGCCCGTGATGATGACGACCTTGCCGGCGTCCAGGTCGGCGCGCACGCGCTCGTCGTCGATGGACTCGATGCGGGCCTTGGTGTAGGCGTTGTTGGTCTTGATGGTGACCTGCCAGCCGGCGTAGCTCACGGCCTGCATGCCTTCGGCCTGCAGCGCAATGGCCAGCAGGGCGCTGGAGGCCTGTTCGCCGGTGGCAGCCAGGGCGTCGAGTTCGCGGCTGTAGGCTTCGCCGGCCTTGGCGGGCGCCAGTTCCTTGGCCAGGCCCAGCAGGCGGTTGGTTTCGCCGCTCATGGCGCTGGGGACGACGACCATCTGGTGGCCGGCCCGCGCCCACTTGGCCACGCGTTTGGCCACGTTGCGGATGCGCTCGGTCGAGCCCATCGACGTGCCGCCATATTTATGAACGATCAATGCCATTGCAGGATGTCAATCAGAAGTTGTTGCGAATTTTTTGCGGGCTGTTACCGGCAAAAAGCGCTGTTTGAGAGGCTTTTGGCGGTGCTGCGGCGCCAGCAAAGCCCTCAATTATACCTAGGACTACTACATGGTTAAGCCGGCTTATCCGCCGCGGCCTCGTAGCGCAGGGCCGCGCCGGCCCGGGTGACGTGGCCGGTTGCCACCTTGAGGTGGATGCGGTGGCCACGGGTGGTGCAGGCGGCGATCTGCGACAGCAACTGCTCGAGCTGCGCGGCACTGGGCGTGGCGCCGTGCCACTCCAGCAGCCAGTGGCGCAGCAGATTGGCCTGGCGCGGCGCCGAAAGCGCCTGCAGGGCCGTGATGTCGGGCGGCGTGCCGACGCGCGCCAGATCTTCACGGGCGACCTCGGCCAGCAAGGCCTGCGCCTGGGCGGCATGCTGGGCGCTGCGCGCGAAGGTTTCGCGAAACTGCGGAAAGGATTCGGCCAGGGCCGGCAACAGACGGGCGCGTATGCGGTTGCGGGTGTAGCGCTCGTCGGTATTGGTTGGGTCGTCGACAAAGGGGACGTTTTGTTCCACCAACCATGCGCGCAAAGCCGCCGCGGGCAGCTGCAGCAGCGGCCGCAGGAACCGCACACCGCCGCGCTCAAAGCTTGCTGCCATGGAAGCCAGGCCCGGCAGGCCCGCGCCGCGGCTCAGTGCCAGCAACAGGGTCTCAACCTGGTCATCGGCATGCTGGCCCAGCAGCACCGCACCCAATCCTTGTTCAGAGGCCGTCCGGGCCAGCGCGGCATAACGCGCCAGCCGCGCCGCATCCTCGGGGCTCTGGCCCGCCGCGTTGCCGGCCTGCACGCGCAGTACCTCAAGCGGCACCTTCAGGCGCGCGCAAGTGTCCTCGCAAACCCGCGCGAATTCGTCGGCAGCGGCCTGCAGGCCATGGTGGATGTGCAGCGCCGTCACCTGCCCCGGCCAGCGCTGCGCGGCGGCCAACAGCAGCGCCGTGGAATCGGCGCCGCCGCTGTAGGCCACGCCCACAGGCAAAACGGGATCAAGGGGAGCCAGCGCCGCCAGCGCCGGGTTGGTGCCGCTCACGCCGTCACCGGCATGGGCGGCCGGCGTTTTACTTTGCGTCGGCCTTGGTGTCTGTGAAGCGGCCATAACTCTGCAGGCGTTCGTAGCGGCGGTCCAGCAACTCCTTGACCTTCAGGTCGCTGACCTGGCGGAAGGCGTCGTTGAGGGCGCGCTTGAGGAAGGCCGCCATCTGTTTGTGGTCGCGGTGGGCGCCGCCCACGGGCTCGTTGACGATCTTGTCGATCACGCCCAGGGCCTTGAGCCGGTGCGCGGTGATGCCCAGGGCTTCGGCGGCTTCCTGGGCCTTGTCGGAGGTCTTCCAGAGGATGGAAGCGCAGCCTTCAGGGCTGATGACGGAGTAGATCGAGTACTGCAGCATCACGACCTGGTCGGCCACCGAAATGGCCAGCGCGCCGCCGGAGCCGCCCTCGCCGATGATGGTGGTGATGATGGGCACTTCCAGCTGCGCCATCTCGAAGATGTTGCGGCCTATGGCCTCGGACTGGCCGCGCTCCTCGGCATCTATGCCGGGATACGCGCCGGGCGTGTCGACGAAGGTGAAGACCGGCAGCTTGAATTTCTCGGCGGTCTTCATCAGGCGCAGCGCCTTGCGGTAGCCCTCGGGCTTGCTCATGCCGAAATTGCGCAGGCCGCGTTCCTTGGTGTCACGGCCCTTCTGGTGGCCCAGCACCATGCAGGCGGTGCCGTTGAAGCGGGCCAGGCCGCCGACGATGGAAAGGTCGTCGGCGAAGTGCCGGTCGCCGTGCAATTCGACGAAATCGGTGAAGATTTCGTTGATGTAGTCCAGGGTGTAGGGGCGTTCGGCGTGGCGGGCGATCTTGGTGATCTGCCAGGGCGTCAGGTCGCTGTAGATGTCTTTGGTGAGTTGCTGGCTTTTTTTGGCCAGCTGGTCGATCTCTTCGGAGATATCGACGGCCGACTCGGTCTGTACGTAGCGCAGTTCTTCAATTTTTCCTTCGAGTTCCGCAATCGGTTGCTCAAAATCAAGGAAGGTTTTCTTCGCCATGTGCTGCTCCTCAGGGCTTCTTCAAACTTAAATCTTGCTCGGTGCCGCTGGAGGCACCCAGGACCGGTAAAGGGTCCAAAGAGCGCCAAATATACCAAGTTGCGACACTGCAGTACGGCGCCCAGGCGGCGGCCACTTCGCGCGCGTCGCTGCGGCTGACCGATTCGCCGGAAAAGTAATTCTGGCTGATGCCGCTGATCAGGCCGATGTCGTCCAGCGGCAGGACATTGGGACGCATCAGGTAAAAGATCAAAAACATCTCGGCCGTCCATCGGCCTATGCCGCGAATGGCCACCAGCTCGGCGATGATGGCCTCGTCGTCCATGGACTGCCAGTCCTTCACGTGGACGGTGCCGGCGTCGAAATTGATGGCCAGGTCAACCAGGTATTCGACCTTGCGTGCGCTCAGGCCGGCGGCCCGCATGTCGTCGACCTTCAGCCTGAGCACATTGGCCGGCGTCATCTTTTTGGGCAAGGCCTGGAAGCGGTGCCAGACGGTCTGCGCGGCCTTGACCGAGATTTGCTGCCCCACGATGCTGCGCGCCAGCGTGCTGAAGGCGTCGCCCCTGGCTTGCAGGTGGGCGTCGCCGAATTGCGGGATGAGCCGCTTCATCACGCGGTCTTTCTTGACCAGGTGCTTGCAGGCCTCGGCCCAGTAGGCGGGAGCCGCGGCGACCGGTCCCGGCACGTCGGCCAGTTCGGCGCTGGCGGGCCCGGTTTTGACGACCTGTTTCATGGCGCCTTCAGCAAGCCCGGCAGGGCCCGCGGATCATGTGGCGGCTTGCCACCGGCAGGACGGGCAAGGGTCACGACTGGGCCTCCCAGGTCGTGCCCGCGGCGGAGTCCTTGAGCACGATGCCCTGGGCCAGCAAGTTCTGGCGGATGCGGTCGGCCTCGGCGAAATTTTTCGCGGCCTTGGCGGCCGCGCGCTCGGCGATCAGACCCTGAATGCTGGCTTCGTCCAGGCCGGCGCCGGCCTGAAGGTAGGCGCCGGGCTCGCCCTGCAGCAAGCCCAGGCAGCCACCCAGGCTTTTGAGCAGGCCCGCCAGCGCGGGCGAGCGCGTCTTGTTGACTTCCCCGGCCAGGTCAAACAGCACGGCCACCGCTTCGGGCGTGCCGAAGTCCTCGTCCATCGCCGCCTTGAAGCGGGCGGCAAAGGGCTGCGTCCAGTCGATGGCTACAGCTGCATCCGGCGCGACCCCGGCCAGCGCGGTATACAGGCGCTTGAGCGCAGTACGGGCGTCGTCCAGGTGGGCGTCGCTGTAGTTGAGGGCGCTGCGGTAATGCGTGCGCACCAGGAAGAAGCGAATGGTCTCGGCGTCGTACTGCTTCAGCACGTCGCGAATGGTAAAAAAGTTGCCCAGCGACTTGGACATCTTCTCGTTGTCCACCCGCACAAAGCCGTTGTGCACCCAGAAGCGGGCCAGCGGCTTGCCGCTCGCGCCCTCGCTCTGGGCGATCTCGTTTTCATGGTGCGGGAACTGCAGGTCGGCGCCGCCGCCGTGCAGATCGAAGGTCTCGCCCAGGGTCTGGCAGCTCATGGCCGAGCACTCGATGTGCCAGCCGGGCCGGCCGGGGCCGTAGTCGCTGTCCCACTTGGCGTCTTCGGGCTCGGTGGGCTTGGCGCTCTTCCAGAGCACGAAATCCAGCGGATCGTCCTTGCCGTCCAGCACCGCCACGCGCTCGCCGGCGCGCAGCTCGTCCAGGGACTTGCCCGAGAGCTTGCCGTAGCCCTTGAATTTGCGCACCGCGTAGTTCACGTCGCCGCCGGGCGCGCGGTAAGCCAGGCCCTTGCCCTCGAGGGTGGCGATCAGGCCCAGCATCTGCGGCACGTATTCGGTGGCGCGCGGCTCCAGGGACGGCGGCTCCATGCCCAGCGCGCCTATGTCCTGGTGCATGGCCTGGATCATCTCGTCGGTCAGGGCCCGGATGCTGATGCCGCGCTCAACCGCCCGCTTGATGATCTTGTCGTCGATGTCGGTGATGTTGCGCACATAGGTCACGCGCAGGCCACTGGCCTTGAACCAGCGCTGCACCACGTCGAAGGCCATCATCATGCGCGCATGGCCGATGTGGCACAGGTCGTAAATCGTCATGCCGCAGACATACATGCGCACATGGCCGGGTTCCATCGGGGAAAAATCTTCCACGGCACGCGATAGCGTGTTGTAAATGCGAAGGCTCATGAAATTGGGGTCGACGGGGGCCCGACGTCGGTCGGGAGGCTATCGGTTGGACAGGGCAACAGGAAGGGTTATCTCACGGACGCGATGGACGGGCAAGGGCCGATCGGCGTGCGCGCAAAAACCTGCGACAAAAGGAAAAGTACGGAATCCGGGCGGCCATGGACTATACCCCCTCAGCTACAATCAGCCAGTATATCCAGCCCGATGGACAACATTCAGCGGCCCCTTTTGGCCCCCTGAAAAGCCGGGCCGTTTATGGCAATTTCCGACCCACGGCCCTCAAACAGCCCCAGGGGACCTAAAACAATAGCGAGAAGTTCTTATGCCCACGCAAAACTTTTTTAAACGCAAACCCCTGTCAGCCGTCCTGCGCCTGCTGGTGGCTGCCGCCGCCCTGTCGATGTCCGCCGCCCATGCCGACGATTACGCGGACGTCAGCCGCCTGATGCGCGCCGGCCAGTTTGCCGAAGCCATGGCCAAAGTGGACCAATACCTCGCCAGCAAGCCGCGCGACCCGCAGATGCGCTTTTTCAAGGGCGTGATCCAGACCGAAACCGGCAAGGCCAACGAGGCGATCGCCACCTTCACCAAGATCACCGAAGACTATCCCGAGCTGCCCGAACCGTATAACAACATGGCTGTGCTGTACGCCGGCCAGAGCCAGTTCGACAAGGCCCGCGCCGCGCTGGAAATGGCCATACGCACCAATCCCAGCTACGCCACCGCCCACGAAAACCTCGGCGACGTCTATGCACGCCTGGCCAGCCAGGCCTACAGCAAGGCACTGCAGCTGGACGGCGGCAATGCAGCCGTTCCGCCCAAGCTGGCCCTGATCCGCAACCTGTTCTCCGCCGACGCCAAAGCCCAGCCCCAAGCCGCCGCCAAGCCCGCCGCCGGCGCACAGGCTTCAGGCCCGGTCACGGCCGCCGCGCCCGCAGCACCCGTACCCGCCGCCAAGCCTGTGCCCGCACCCGCGGTCGCTGCCGCTCCACCCGCTGCGACGCCGGCCCCTGCCACCGTCCCGGCCCCTGCGCCTGCCGTCGCTGCAAGCGGCGCCGAGAAAGAAGTCGAAGCCGCCGTGCGCGGCTGGGCGCAAGCCTGGTCCGACAAGGACATGAGCGGCTACCTCAGCAGCTACGGCCCCAACTTCGACCCACCCGGCAAGCAGGCCCGCAAGGCCTGGGAAGAAGACCGCCGCGCGCGCATCGTCGGCAAGTCCAAGATCAGCGTGAAGCTTTCCAACCTGTCCATTTCGGTGCAGGGCAACAAAGCCACGGCACGGTTCAAACAAGACTACAGCGCCGACTCCCTGAACATCTCCAGCCGCAAGACCCTGGACCTCGCCAAGGTGGGTGACCGCTGGGTGATCGTCAAGGAATCCACGGGCGGTTAACCGCCGCGGCCCACTTGACCCAAGTGCATTGCCCAGCCCGCTCCCGCCTTTCTTCGCCGGCCGGCAAACTGTCGCGGAAATCTGCATGAAGAAGGTGCTTACAGCCTTTTTTTTCGTGGCACCTTGCCTGGTGCCAGCGCTGGCGCCTGCGCGTGCGGAAGCCGCCACCAAAGTGGCGCCGCGCGCCGCWGCAATACCGCAGCGCGAACCACGCGACGGTGAAGCGGAGGCCCGCCTGATTGAAATCTACAAGCTGATCGGCCAGGCCAAACCCCGCGAAGCGCTTCGTAACGCCGAGAGCCTGGTCAAGGACCACCCGAATTTCCAGCTTGCGCAGCTGGTCTACGGCGATCTGCTGGCGGGCTTCACGCGCCCGCTGCGCGCGCCGGGTGACGCACCCGAGATCACCGCCAGCAAGGCCGCGGCCCCGCTGCTGGCCGAGTTGCGCCAGGAATCCCTGCTGCGGTTGCGCGCGCTGCGCGAGCGCCCGGCGCCGGGCACCGTGCCCTCGCAGTTCCTGGCGCTATCCCCGCGCAACAAGCATGCGATCGCCGTCGACGCCTCCCGGTCTCGCCTCTACCTGTTTGAGAACGCGTCCACCGGCATGAAGCTGGTGGCCGATTACTACATCTCGGTCGGAAAATCCGGCATTGAAAAGTCCGTCGAAGGCGACCTGCGCACGCCGGTCGGGGTGTACTTCATCACCAGCAACCTGAACCCCAAATCGCTGCGTGATTTTTATGGGTCGGGTGCGCTGCCCATCAACTACCCCAACCAGCTGGACGTCAAGCGCGGCAAGACCGGCGGCGGCATCTGGCTGCACGGCACGCCGCCGGCGCAGTTTTCGCGGGCGCCGCTGTCCACCGACGGCTGCGTGGTGCTGGCCAACCCCGACCTGGAACGCATCATCCGCACGGTCGAGGTGCGCAGCACGCCGGTTGTCATCGCGCACAGCCTCAAATGGGTGGCGCCGCAATCGTTGGCAGCCGACATCAAATCGTTTGAAAACGTCCTGCAGGGCTGGCACAGTGCCAAGTCCAGCGGGGACATCGCCAAACTCACCGCCTGGTACACGCCCGACTTCACCAGCTACGGCAAGACCCTGGCCGAATGGACACCAAGCCTGCAGAGCGAGCTCAAGCAACTGGGTGGTCGCGACATCCAGCTCAAGGATGTGTCTTACCTGCGCTGGACCGACAGCAACGACACGATGGTGGTAACCTTTGGCGAGCTGGTCAAAGGCGCCAAGACGGGCCGCACCAAGCGCCAATACTGGGTCCGCCAGGGCAGCCAGTGGAAAATATTCTTCGAAGGAACCATTTGATGGCAGTTCACACAAGGCCGGCCGTGTCCGCGGCCTCTTCTGTTTCTTCCCCCTTGCGCCGCGCGGTATTCGCGCTGGCCGCCGCCGCAGGCCTGTCCCTGCTGGCCGGCCCGGCCCTCGCGCAGAATGCGCCCAAAGTCAAATTCGTCACCAGTGAAGGCGACTTCGTGGTTGAGGTCTATCCCGACAAGGCGCCCAAGACCGTCGAGAACTTCCTGCAGTACGTCAAGGACAGGCATTACGACGGCACGATTTTCCACCGCGTGATCAGCAACTTCATGGTGCAGGGGGGCGGCTACGACGCCACCTATGCCGAGAAGAAAACCCGCCCGCCGGTGCCGCATGAAGGACGCGAGGCGCTTGCCAAAGGCGGCCCGAAAAACGTGGTCGGCACCCTGGCCATGGCGCGCACCAACGACCCCAACTCCGCCACGGCGCAGTTCTTCATCAACGCGAAGGACAACGACTTCCTGAACCCCACCGTCATCCCGCCCGGCGACCCGGTGCCCAAATTCGAATACCAGGGCCGCGTCTATGAAAACACCCCGCGCGCGCAACTCGTCAATGCGCCGCAGCTCTACGGCTACACCGTCTTCGGCAAGGTCGTCAGCGGCATGGAGGTGGTCAACAAGATCAAGTCGGTGCCAACCGGTGCGGGCGGCCCTTTCCCGACCGACGTTCCCAAGACGCCTGTCCTCATCAAATCAGCAACCCTCGTCAATTGATTGACTTCCCCTACTTCCTTACAGGACACCACCATGAGCAAACCCAAAGTCGAACTCCACGTCGCTGAATACGGCGTCATCACGCTGGAACTGGACGACGCCAAGGCGCCCAAGACCGTTGCCAACTTCCTGAACTACGTCAACAAGGGCCATTACGCCAACACCGTGTTTCACCGCGTGATCCCCGGTTTCATGGTGCAAGGCGGCGGCTTCGAGCCCGGCATGAAACAAAAGCCCACCGACGGCGAAATCGAGAACGAAGCCAACAACGGCCTGAAGAACGACAACTACACCATCGCCATGGCACGCACCAACGCGCCGCATTCGGCGAGCGCCCAGTTTTTCATCAACGTCGCCGACAACGGCTTCCTCAACCACACCGCGCCCAACGCTTCGGGCTGGGGCTATGCCGTGTTCGGCAAGGTGATTGCAGGCGCTGACGTGGTCGACAAAATCAAAGCCGTCAAGACCGGCCGCAAAGGCTTTCACGACGACGTTCCGCTGGAAGACGTGATCATCCAGCGGGCCATTTCGCTGGACTGAACCGGTCCGCCGGCCACGCCCCCACCCAACCGGTGAACTCACCCACGACCGTTCCCGAGATCGCGGAGCTTTCGGCGCCGCCGTCCTGGCGCACGGTCGATTTCATTTCCGACCTGCATCTGCAGGCCGCCGAACCCGCCACCTTCGAAGCCTGGCGGCACTACCTTGAGAGCACGCCCGCCGACGCGATCTTCATCCTGGGTGACCTGTTCGAAGTCTGGGTCGGTGACGATGCCGTCAGCGAGGAAGATCTGCATGCGCCCTCGCCCGGCTTTGACGCGCTCTGCGCACGCACCATGGGTGAAGCCGCCGGCAGGCTGGCCCTCTTCTTCATGCATGGCAACCGCGACTTCCTGGTGGGCCGCGCCCTGATGGACCTGTGCAACACCACCTTGCTGAACGACCCGACCGTGCTGGAGTTTCCCGCGGGTTCGGGACGGCGCTGGCTGCTCTCGCACGGCGACGCCCTGTGCCTGGACGACACCGACTACATGGAATTCCGCCGGCAGGTGCGCAGCGCGGACTGGCAACGCGCCTTCCTGGCCAAGCCCCTCCCGGAGCGCCAAGAGATCGCGCGCGCACTGCGCCGGCAAAGCGAGGCGCGCAAACAATCGGGTGCGCAGTATGCCGACGTCGATGCCGAGGCCGCACGCCAATGGCTGGGCACCGCAAACGCTCCCACGCTGATTCACGGCCATACCCATAAACCGGCCATGCATGACTTGGGTGACGGTCTGTCTCGCGTCGTGCTCAGCGACTGGGATTTGGCCGCTTCCAGGCCGCGCGCCGACGTGCTCCGCCTGACAGCCAGCGGCGGCCTGCAGCGTGTCGGGCTGGCATGAGGCTGCATCGCCCCCCCCCTTCCCCCTCGCTCTACCCGTGTTTTTCTCTTTTGTTTTTTTCACCTGGGGCCCTTACCCCCTTTTGTTTTTATCCTTCAGGCCCCAACTCTGTTGCATCTGATCTAGACATAACGCCATGCTGAACTGGTTACGCACGCTGGGGCGCCAAAGCGTCCCCACCAAGACCATTCCCGACACACTGTGGATGGACACCTTGCTGAAGTTTCCCTTTCTGGCTCGCCGTCCGGTGAACGAACTGCAGCAGTTGCACGATCTGGCAGGTAAATTCCTGAAACAAAAGGAGTTCACGGGCGCGCAGGGGCTGCAAGTGACCGACGAGATCGCCGTCGCGATCGCCGCGCAGGCCTGCCTGCCGGTGCTTCACCTGGGCCTGCGCTGGTATGACGACTTCAAGGGAATCGTGGTGCACCCCGGCGCCATGCTGGCGCGCCGCGAAGTCACCGACCAGGCCGGCGTGGTGCACCGCTACAGCGAAGAGCTGTTGGGCGAGGCCATGGAGGGCGGCCCCGTCACCCTGAGCTGGGAGGACGTGGCCGCCGCAGGCAGCGCGGCCGAACACGGCCACAACGTCGTCATCCACGAATTCATCCACAAGATTGATATGCGCGACGGCGCGGCCGACGGTTGCCCGCCCCTGCCCACCCGCAGCGCCCTGAGCGGATGGCATTCGGTGATGCAGCCGGCGTTCGATGAGTTTTGCGAAAAAGTCGCCATGGCCAAGCGCTTCGGGGCCGAGCCGCCCTGGCTGGACGACTACGGGGCAGGCTCACCGGCGGAATTTTTCGCCGTGGCCTGCGAGGCCTACTTTGTCAACCGCGAACGCTTCACCCAGGATTTTCCGCAGCTGACGGTGCTGTTCGACAAATTCTTCATCCCGGCCAAATAAGCAAAGCAGCAAAGGCCGGGGCGGATTTGCGCCACCGGAGCCCGGGGTGGATACCTTACACCCCGACTTAACCCCCCCAATCCCTAGTCCCCTTAATCCTTTAACCCCTTTTCTTCGCCTGCTTCGTTTCATGGAGCTCCACCACCTTCCGGAGCCCCCCATGAAAACCCGTCTCCTCCCCGCTTCCATCCTGCTGGCCCTGTCCGCCTGGACCGTGCCGGCGCAGGCCGTTGGCCGCCTGGCCGACATCACCGTGATAGACCGCGCCAGCGGCGCCACGCTGCCGCTGTACTACCACCGTGGCGAATACTGGGTGGCGGGCCAATACGGCGCCAAATACGCGATCTCCGTGCGCAACAAGCTCAGCGAGCGCGTGCTGGCCGTGACCGCCGTTGACGGCGTGAATGTACTCAGCGGCGAAACCGCCGCCTGGGACCAGACCGGCTATGTGTTCTCGCCCTGGCAGCAGTACCAGGTAACGGGCTGGCGCAAAAGCAGCAGCGAAGTCGCCGCGTTCGAGTTTTCCGCGCTGGGGGATTCTTATGCCGGCCGCACCGGCCGGCCCGCCAACGTCGGCGTGATCGGCGTGGCGCTGTTTCGCGAACAGCCGCCCGAGCCGGTGGCGCAGGCGCCCGTGTATTCCAGCCCCTACCGCAGTGAGCGCGAGGCCGACGCCCCCGCCAGCCTGCGCGGCGCGCCCCCGGCGCCTGCTGCGCCGGCGCCCGCAGCTGAATCGCTGGCCGACCGGGCGACCGGCGGCGCACAAGCCTCAGCCTCCGCCGAAGGGATGCTCAGGAAAGCGCAGCCCTCCCCGTTGCCGGCTCCCAAACTGGGCACAGGCCACGGCGCGCGCGAAAGCTCCGTGGTGTCACATACCAGCTTCGCGCGCCTGCAAAGCCAGCCCAATGAAGTGATACGCATCCGCTACGACAGCCGCGAGAACCTGGTTGCCGCCGGCGTGATCCGCGAACCCGTGGCGCACAACCCCATTCCCGATCCCTTCCCGCAATCGGGCAGCACGTCCTATGTCCCCGACCCTCCTCTGCGCCGATACTGAAAGCATGCATCTGCGCCGTGATAATCTGGCGCATGCCCAGCGCCCCGACGCCAGACAATGCAGCCGAAGACAGCGACGAATCGCTGATGCTGCGCTATGCGGCCGGCGACATCGCGGCTTTCGATGCGCTTTATGCGCGCCACGAGCTCGGCGTATGGCGCTATGTGTTTCGCAGCGTGCGGGTGCAGGCGGTGGCCGACGACCTGCTGCAGGACGTGTGGTTTGCCGTGGCGCGCAGCGCGCCCACCTACACGGTCTCGGCGCGTTTCAAGACCTGGCTTTTCACCATGGCGCACAACCGGCTCGTTGATTACTTTCGCACAGCGCGCAACCATGTGAGCATTGACGGCGATGAAGACGGCGAAGGCGGCGGCATAGCCGGCACGCTGGCCGCGGATTCGGGCTTCGGTCCCTTGCGCCGGCTGGAATCCAGCGAGCAGGCGGCCGCGCTGATCGCGGCGGTCGAGCGCCTGCCGCGCGAACAGCGTGAAGCTTTTTTGTTGCAGGCCGAAGCCGGCCTCAGCGTGGACGAGATCGCAGCCGCCACCGGCGTGAATTTCGAGACCGCCAAAAGCCGTTTGCGCTATGCGCGAAACAGCCTGCGCCAACAGCTACAGGAGTTTGCATGACAGAGCCTGACCGCAGCCCGTCCGGCGATGAGCTGGTGCAGCGCTACCGCGAGGCCAGCGCGCAGGACACGCGCCGCCCCGGCGCCGACGTGCGCGCGGCGGTGCGCTCCCATGCGCAGATGGTGATTGCCGCAGGCAAGGCCCCCGCAACGACGGACAACGCCCCTACCCCCCCCGCCGCCAACCAGTCACGCTGGAAAATTTCCGCCCTGGCTAGCCTGGCGCTGGCCGGCTTGACGGGCCTGCTGGTATTGCAATACGACCGCGGTACGGACGAGGAAAAAGACCTGGTGTTCGGCCAGCCCAGCGCGAGCGCGCCCCCTGCACCTGCACCTGCACCTGCACCTGCACCCGCACCCGCACCCGCAACGGCTCCAGCAGCGGCGGCACCGCAAGCACCCCAGGCCGATAAGCGCAGCGCCAAAGCCGCACCCGCTGAAAACCTTGTACCCGCGCCCACGACGCAGGCGGCGGCCAAACCCGCGGCTCCACCCTCCATCACCGGCTCGGCCGCGCCCAAAACGGAAGACCAGGCCGCGCCACCGCCTTCGGCAAGCGCAGCCCCTTCACCAGCCCCACCGCCGCCCGCACCGGAGCTTGCCGCGGCCAGGGAAAGCCCACAGCCGGCACGGGCCGCGCGCCAGGCCGACGCCGCAACGGGCGGACTGGCAGCCCTACCGGCGCCCGTGCCGCAGGCTGAGGCACGGGCCGCACCGCCCGCACCCCAGCCCCCGGCTCCCGTGGCTGCACCAGCGCCTGCCGCACGCGCCGCCGCTGCTGCGCCTGTTGCCGCAGCGCCCGAACAAAAACGTGAAAAATCGGTCGCGCCAAGCTCAGCCCTGCGCGCGGAAGCGTCCGGCACCCCCCTACTGGCAGGCGCATTGCAGAACGCGGCGCGCGCGGGTGATCTGCCGCAAGTGGAGCGCCTTCTCCAGCAAGGCGCCGCCCTCAATGCGGCCGACGCGGCGGGCCGCACCCCCTTGATACTGGCCGCCATGCAGGGGCACACGGCCGTAGTCCAGCGCCTGCTGGCGGCGGGCGCGAATACCGCGCTGATCGACCACGACGGCCTGAACGCACTGCAACATGCGCGCCGGCTGGGCTATGACGGCATTGCCCACCTGATCGAAGCGGCCCGCTGAGCTTGTGGCGGTGCCGGGCGCGCGGACGGAACCTATTGACGGCACGCCCATCAACAGGGGTCAAGCCAGGCTGATGGCGCGAGGTACCATTGCAGCCCGCTTGCCCCTGAACCCTTTTTCACGAACAGGTCCTTCCCATGGATATAGATCCCCTTGAAGTTGCCAAGGGCGACGACACCGACGACGCATCCTTTGCGCAGTTCCGCAAGCTCAACCAGTTTGTGGCCATTACGATTGCCCTGCTGGCCACCTTCATGGGTATCTGCAAGGTCAAGGACGACAACATCGTCCAGGCAATGCAGCAGGCGCAGGCCAACAAGCTGGACCACTGGAACTTCTACCAGGCGCGCAACATCCGCGAGGAAGTCGCCAAAGGCACCCTGCTGCAGCTGCGGCTGGCCGCCCCGTCACAGCCCGCTTCGGAGCAAGCCAACTACCAGAAGGCGATTGCGCAGTACGAGCAACTGGCGGCCGAGCAGGCCAGAAAAAAAGACGAGCTGAAAGCACAAGCCGAGCAGGACCAGAAAGACTATGACGCCGCCAATTTTCGCGACGATCAATTCGACCTGGCCGACGCCCTGCTGGCCATTGCCATTTCACTGCTGGCCGTCACGGCGCTGACCCATTTCTGGTGGCTTTACTTTCTGGCGCTGGTGCCCACGGGTTTTGGCGTGATGATGGGTCTGGCTGGCCTGGCGGGCTGGGGCATTCACCCGGATATGCTGATCCGGCTGCTTTCCTAGTGGCTCCGGACGGCGCTCAAACCTGGGCAAGGCGTCACCAAGGGCTTAGCTCGCGTAATACAGCACGGCCACGCAGTGGCAGGCGGTACCCGCCGCCACAAACAAGTGCCAGATGAAGTGCCCGTAGCGCAGCCTGGAATCGGTGGCGAAAAAGCCCACGCCCAAGGTGTAAAAAAGGCCGCCGGCCACCAGCCAGAACAAGCCCCAGCCCGGAATCAGTTCCAGCATGGGCTTGACGGCAATCACGGCAATCCATCCCATCGCGAGGTACAGCGCCGTGGACACGCGCGGGTAGCGTATGCCGGCGACGGCCTTCACCGCCACCCCGGCCAGCGCCATGGCCCAGACCAGGCCGAACAGCGTCCAGCCCCAGGGACCGCGCAGCACACCTAAGGTGAAAGGCGTATAGGTTCCAGCAATCAGCAGGTAGATCGCACCATGGTCCAGCACCTGGAACACGCTCTTGGCGCGCGCGGCGCGCACCGCCGGCAGCGCGTGGTACAGCATGGAGGTGAAGTACAGCAGCACCATGGTGGCGGCGAACACCGAGGCGCCTGCAATGTCAATGGCATCACCTTGCCGCGCGCTGGCCGCCACCACGAAAGGGGCGGCCACTATCGCAGCGAGCAGCGCCACGCCGTGGCTGACGCTGTTGGCGATTTCCTCGCCCAAGGTTTGCGGCCGATCCTGGGGCAAGGCCACAGCAGCGGCAGAAGCCCTCATCGTTTGAGAAGCGCCTTGAGCACGTTCTGAACGCGCCGGGCATTGCCGGCATCAAAGTCGGCGGCCAGCACCTGGGCCGTGTCTTCGCCCCAGGTTTCGGCCGGCGCGGGCGCGTTGCGTTTGGTCAGCAGTTGCAGCTGCAGCATGCGGCGCGCGCTGATGTGCTCGGCAGGCGTGGGCAGGTCGGCGGCAATTTCCAGGCGCAGCAGCGCTTCGGCGGCATCCTTGCCCGAAGGTGTACTGACGGCCTGCACCCAGCGGTTGCGCACGGCGGGCGGCACGGCCTTGCCGAGATCCTGCGCGCTGGGCAGTTGCGCCGGGTCGCGTTTTTCCCAGGCGGTCAGCAAATGCGTCAGCACCTCGCCGTGTGCCTGCAAGGCAAGCTTTTTCAGGGCCTGGTTGGCCGCATCAAAAGCTTCGCGCTGGGCGCGGAAGGCGGCGTCGCCCAGGCGCGGGCCGCGCTCTTCAAAAGCCGGGCGCTCGCTCCCGCGCGGGCCGCGCTCGTCACGACCCGGACGGGCATCGCGGTCGGGACGGTAGGGCTCGAACTTGTTGTCGGCGCTCTGGCGCGGGCCGCCCGGTTTGGCGCCCGGGCGCGCGTCCTTGCGGTCGCCGAACTTGCCGCCGCGGCCTGCCGGGGCGGGTTCGGGTTTTTTCATGCCGGGACGATCGTCGCCGCGCCTTGCCACGATGGGTTTGGGCGCCGGCTTGGGTGCGGGTGGTGCTTCAGCAGGGGCGCTGGCAGGCTCGCCCGCTTCCGCAAATTCAGCGGCCGCTGCGGCCTGCGCGTTGGCAACAGGTTCAGCCCCAGCCTCCGGCGCGGCCGCAAGCGCGGCTTCGACGGAAGGCGTATCAGCGGCTGGCGCGGGTGCAGGCGCCGCCGCGGCGGCCACAGGCACCTGGCCGCGCACAATGGCTTCCAATGCCTTGGCAGCGGCGTGGATCTTCTGGGCGTCCCCGCTGGCAGTGGCGGCTTCCACGGCTTTGGAGGCTTCCAGCACCATGCGGTCGTATTCACCCAGGGCCGCGGCGGCTTTCTCGCGCTCGGCGGTCTTGCGCTGGAAGGCGTCGTCGATGGGCTTCCTGAAAGCATCCCACATCTTTTGCTCTTGCTTGCGCTCGATGGGCACGGCCTGTGCCTCATGCTGCCAGCGCTGCTGCAACGACTTCACCGCATCTATGCGCAGTTGCGGCTCGGCGCCCAGCACGGCGGCTTCTTCGATCATGGCCTTGCGGCGTGCGATGCTTTCGGTGCGCGCAGCGGTCAGCGCGGCATCGGCCGTCTCCATCGCGGCCTTCCACACCGGCTGTATTTCGGCAAACGCCTTTTCGCCTAGGTGTCCGGCCTCGCGCCATTTCTCGACAAAACCGTTGAGGCTGCGGATGTGGTGCTTCCAGTCGGTATTGCCCTTGTTGGCCTCGGCCCAGGCAAGCACTTCGTCGATCAGCAGCTTGCGCTCGGCCTTGACGGCCTCGCCTTGCTCCTTGACTTTCTCAAGCCAGGCTTCGACAACCTTGTGCGCCTCGTTGCAGGCATCGTCAAAACGCTTCCAGAGCGCGTGGTTGGGCGTGCCGCCCTGGTCGCTCGTCTTCCACTGCTCGCGCATGGCGCGCAGGGCTTCCTGTTGCTTGCGGCCACCCAGCGGCTTGGCGACCAGCGCCTCGGCCTTGACGACCAGCTCTTCGCGGATCTGGTCGGCGCGCCAGCGCTGCCAGCCTTCAAGCTCGCCGGCCGCGGTGAGCGCGGCATGCGCGGCCGCCTCGAGCTTGCTGTCGATATTGCGGATGTTTTCCTTGAGCGCCTGGCGCAGCTCGGCCGCGACCTTGGGCGTGGACTTGCCGTGGCCTTCGGTAACCTCATGCTCGAGCTTGGCGAGCGCGGCCTGCACGACGGCCGAAGACTTTTCGCGCATCTCCTTGAGCACGGCCGGATCGATCTTGGCTTTGGGCGCGCGCGCAGGCTGCTCACCGGCCGCAGGCGGCAGGCCTCGCGCCGCGCGCAGTTCGTCAGCCCATACCGGCACGGCGGGCAATGGCGCCGCTGCATCGTCGGCGGCTTTCTGGGCCTGCGCGAGCGCACCCTGGAAGGCTTCCCACACGGCAAGCAACTGCGCGCGCGATGCGTCAAGCAGCGGGGGAAATTTCGCGTCCACGCTGGCCCAGTTGGCGTCATGCGTGATTTCATCGGCTTGCGATTGCCAGTGCGTGACGTCGCCGCGCAAGGACTCAAGGGCGGCTTCGGCATCGCGCCAGGGTTTGAGCGACAGCACTTCGGTGCGCTGGGCCAGCAGCACGGCGGCTTCGCGTTGCACCTGGGTTCGGTGCTGCAGGTCTTCGATGGTCTTCACGCGCTCGGCCAGTTGCGCCTTGAGGCCGGCCAGCGGCTCTTTGGACAGCGGCGCACCGGCCTTGGCGGCGTCGCGCTGCCAGGCCAGGGCGTCGGCCAGGTTGAGCTTGGGCACTGCCAGCAGCGCCTGGGCTTTTTCGGCCCATTCGGCGGCCACGGCTTCCTGGCCCTTGCTGCGCTTGATCTCGTCGAGCTTTTCCTTCAGCGGCTTGGCCGCGCCCTTGTCGCGGTTGGACAGGTCCTTGTAGACCTCGGCCATCTGCTCGGCCGTGGGTTCGCTCGCCAGCCAGGTGCGGATGCGCGAGGCACGCTCGCCTGAGGTGGGCGCGGAGAATGCGCCACCGGTCAGGCCATCCAGCGGATGGGCTTCGGCTTGTTTGGGGGATGGCGTTTTCACGGCGGGAGTGTCAGGTTTTGAAGATTTAAACATGGGAACGCAGGCTCAAAAAAATAGGTGCCGCCGACCGCAAGCGCCCTGTTGAACGGGGCATTGCGGGGCGGCAGCAGGTGTTGGAGTGGATGGGGGGCCGCGCCGCGCAACCCGTGTTGCACGCACCGGCCCTGGGCCCATAAAAGCTTTATCAATAAAGCGCTGGTGCTATTTTCGCCTTTTTTAGGGCATCGCCAAATTCAGCTCCGCGCGGGGTGTCCATTTAGCCTCCGGCGGCACGGCTTTGGCCGCGCCCAGGAACAGCCTTTCGGGCGGCAATTCGCGCGAGGCGAGGTAGTCTTTCACCGCGACGCCGCGCTGCACGGCGAGCTCGCGCATGGCGTCGTCGTTGACCTTGATGTCGGCCAGCAGCAGCTTTTCCATCTCGGGCACAGGCAGGTCCTTGGCCAGCCCGATGAGGTTGCGCGGCTTGGGCATGTCGGCGCGTTTATAGACTTCCTTGAGCAGATCGGGGTATTCCGCCGGGCTGATGCTCACGGCTGCCGAGGTGGTTCCGCCCTCCTTCACCGTGATGCGGCGTTTTTCGGCGCGCACCAGCGCGTCCAGCCGCTCGCGCTTGAAGCCCTCGCGCTCGGCCTCCACGCTGCTGGTTCCCACCACGGTGAGCCGCAGCGATGGCCTGTCGGCCAGCGCCTTGGCGACCTTGTCCAGGCCGGCCTTGGCCTCGGGGCGCAGTTCGGCGCTGCCGGGCGCGAATCCCACGATGCTGAGCTCCTCGCCCCCGCCGCCAAACGCGTTGGCCAACAGACTGAAAGGCGAGGTGATGGCCTTGACGATCACGTTGACGATGACCTTGATGATGATGGGGCCCAGGCTGAACTGCGGGTCATTGAGCGAGCCGCTGATGGGCAGGTCGATGTCGATCACGCCGTTGCGGTCGGCCAGCAGCGCGACGGCGAGCTTGACCGGCAGGCTGGCGGTGGAGCCCGGCACCTTCTCACCGAAGGCCAACTGGTTCAGGATCACCTTGTTGGTCGCCGTGAGCTTGCCGTCGGGCTGCACCAGGTAGCTCACGTCAACACTGAGCTTGCCGCGGTTGATGCCGTAACCCGAGTACTTGACGGAGTACGGCGACAGCGGCGGCAGCTCCAGGTCGCGCACCTTGCCCTTGATGTCCAGCGCCAACGGCTTGGCGAGCGGGTTGAGCTTGCCCAGGATTTCGAGCGAGGCCGTGCCTTCGGCTCGCCCCCGCAGTTCCAGGTCGGCCATCGCAGGCACTGCCGCCGTGCCGCCGGCAGGTATGGGGGCCACCGACGAAAAGGCGCTGAGCTTGCCGGTCAGGTCGCTGAGGTCGGCCGAATAATTTGGTTTCACGAAGCGGTCCGAGAACAGCACCTTGCCGTTGATCAGGCTGATGGGGCCGAAGTTCACGATGGGCGGCGGGTTTGCCGGAGCCACGGCGCCTTTGGCATCGGCGACCGTCGTTTTGGGTGGCGCTGCGGCTGCGGATGCCGGCGTCGAAGCTGCGACGGCCGCCTCCGCGGCTCCCGCAGGGGTGCTGGATTTGACGAGGTCCTGCAAATTGATGCGGCCGTCGGGCATGACGATCAAACGCGCAAAAAAATCGGTCAGCACGGTTTCCTTGACCTCCACGCGCGTGGCCTTGGCCGGATCCAGCGCCACATGAAAGCCGCGCAGGTTCAGCGCTTTCCAGGCGAGCAGGTCTTCGCTGGGCGCCAGTGTGTTGGCGCGCAGCTCTTCGAGTGAGACATCGCCCGTGACCTGCGCCTGCGGCCCGCCCGGCGTCTGGCGGTACGCCACCCTCCCCTTGAAGCTGGCATCGGCACGCAGCAGCTCAATATTGAGGGTGTCGGCGAAATAAGGCTCAAAGGCCTGCACCGGCAGCCGGTCGACCAACAGGCGGCCCTGGGCCTGAAGCGGCGCCAGGCCGATGCTGCCGTTGAAATCGACCTTGCCGGGCTCGAAGCGGCCGGCGGCCAGGCGCAGGGAGGCGGTCAGCGGCATGGGTTTGGCGGCCTGGGCCCGGGATGCGGGCCTGTCGTCCAGCAGCAGCCCGCCGAGCTGGGCTTTGGCCCCGGTAACCTCGAAAGCCACCGGCTTGGCCCCGGCCTTGTCGGAAAACGACATCGTGCCCCCTTCAAGCTGCACATCCTGGATGGCCACGGCCCAGGAAGGCGCGGCCGCCCGGGTGGCCGCATCGGCGGTTGGCGGTGCTGGCGGCGCAGCGCTGGCGCCGGGCCTGGCCATCCAGCGCTCGTACATCCAGTGCTTGTCGCTGTCACGGTCCACCAGGGCCTTCGGCTGCGTCAGCAGAAGCTTGGCAGCCTTGAAGTTCTGGCCGGCCATATCGATGTCCACCTGCGCCAGGTCCACGCGCTTGACCGACACCAGCGAGACCTTGCCTTGGGCCAGTTGCACCTCACTTAGCGCGAGCTGCGGCGCGCTGAGTCGCAGCACTTGCGGCTTGTCGCCGCTGGCCGCCTGCCAGTTCACGCCCAGTTCGGCGTCAAGCTGGCCGCCCAGTGCCGGCAGCAGGAACTGACCCACGTATTTGGCGGCCATGCCCAGCGGCCAGGCCGCCACCTTGGCCGTGAGCTGAGCGGCCTGGTCGGTGGCGCTGCCCTGGAAAGTCAGCAGAGCGGGAGCGGCCGGAGCCTGCACGGCTGCCGGCTTGCTGCCCGCCTTGGTACTGGCCTTGGTGGGCGGAGGCACAGGAGCCGCAGGTGGCTCAAAGCCCACCGAGCCGTCAAATTGCAGCGGTGCGCTGGCCGAGAAAGGCATGGCGATGGCCGTGGCATTGAGTTGCAGGCCGCTGAGGCGGATATCGGCGGGCGAAGCCAGGGTTTCGTCCAGCCAGTTCACGCTGCCCGCGCGCACCGCTACCCGGGCGACCTGAACCCTCCAGGGTGTGGGCGCCGTCCCTTTGGCCGCCGCGGCCGGCTTGGCGGGATCCGGCATGCCTGCTTCATTTTTTGCAGCAGGTGTGGCAGCAGGCGGAAGCAAATTGAGGTGCCCCGTCCGGTCGCGGACGATGGACAGCGCTGGCGCGGTCAGTTCGACCGCCGCGAGCTTGACGAACTGCTCCAGGGGCCGCACATCGGCCATGTTGACCTGCAGTCGCTCAAATGCGAGCACATCGGGACGGGCCGCAGGGGGCAGCTCACCACCCGCGCCGCCGCGCTTTCCGGCCGGCTTGCGGCCGGCGGCCTGGGCGGGGGCAGCCATCGCCGCCTGGCCTACCGCCTGCACGCGGACATTCTCCGCCGTCACCGTGCCGGAGATCCGCACCTGCGTGGCCGGCGTCTGCTCAAACGCCACCTTGGCATCGGCATGCAGCACGGCGCTTTGCAATTTGTAGGGCAGGCTCGCTGGCCAGTAGGCCAGGTAGGGGTTCAGGTCGAAGCCGCGCAGCGTCAGGGTGGCGTCGGTCTTGTGGGTCTGGGCAAAGGGCGTGCCCTCGGCGGCGGTGTCGAAACTGCTGCCGTTGAGCTTGAAAGCCAGGTGCGGCGCAGTCTTGATTTCCCGCTGGGATTTGAGGTTGCTCAGGAAAGGTACGGAGAGGTTCAGATCCCTCAACTCATGGGTCTTGCCGACGGACTGGTCGGCAAAGTCAACGCGCCCGCCACTCACCTCGATGTTGTAGACCGCAAAACGCGGCGGATCGCCGGCCGGCTGGTCAGCGGGCGCCTTCAGGCGCGCCAGGATGTCGTCGATGTCATAGCGGCCCTCACCCTGGTGAGCCAGAAAGGCCACGGGTTCGTCGACCTGCACAGCGTCGGCTACCGGCGCCAGCCGCAACAGGGACTCGAGTTCCGCATCTATATATATGCGCTTGACGGTCAGCTGGGGGCTTGCCCGGGGGGCGCCGGCACCGCCCGCTTTGGCGATGGCCAGGTCGTGCAAGGTGAGTTCCAGCGACCAGGGCTTGAAATCGACCGCGCCCACCGTGACCTGCCGGCCGAGTTTTTCAGAGGCAATTTTCTCGATTTGCGACTTCAGGACGACCGGCACGGCCGTATAGGCCAGCGCCCAGACCAGTAACAGGGAGCCCAGCGCCCACGCGGCGCGCCGCCGCCACAAGGGTGAGCGGGCCACACCCGCAGCCCGCGCCGGCAGGGCTTTTGCTGTGTTTCGCCATTCAATTTCGCGCCATTTGTTCTTCAAATCATCGATTGCCATAGCCGCCGAGTTTTTAACGCGGGCGCCAATCGGTCAATGATTTATTTGAAAAAGACGGTCACCCCAAAGGGCAATGTCCAAAAGAAAAACCCCGGGCAGTTGAACCGACCGGGGTTGACGGCGGGCATTTATGCTCAAGCCGTCGGGTTTCCGCAAAAGAGAGATGAATCGTCTCCAGTGCGATGAAAGCAAGTGATTGCTTCCAGATTTTCCGGGGTTGGCTACCCGGTTGGATGCGTGAATGAACACGCAACTGCAGGTTAAACCTCGGTAGCCCGAGATGCAAGACCATCTTTTCAATCACATGGACCGGTGTGATTGGCACTGCCTTCAGCATGTGCTTGAGCATCTGAAATCGCCTCTTCAGTCCCACATCGAACATCGAAAACGGCCTACAGCCGGACCCGCGATCCGCCGATCCGGTATTTTTCACAGCGAATTTAACTTAGAGCTTGATCTCAAAAAGAGGCCGTAACTACCTTGATTCAGGCGGATTCCGCCCAGAATCAAGGTTTTTATTTGCTTATTTAATATAAGAAACATGTTTATTATTATTGACAGGTTATTTAACGACCCCCTAGAATCCCGCCAGTCCCACAGAAACCTAGGGACAACCCGAATCTCCGCTGCCCCCTTCATCAAAGAAGACGGCAACGTCAAACAGGGGTCAACACCCACAAGGCTTGCCTTGGTTTGATGGCGACCCAATCAAAGCCTGCTTGGCCCCCAAAGGGCCTGCAAGCGTAGAAAGGAGTGCTATGACAGCGCTAGGACAATTCGGCCTTGAGGCGCACTTGAAAAGTGTACGCAGCAGTGTTTTAACCATTGCTGATGACATCGCCCAGGGCTTTTTCGAGATCACCCACAACAGCTTCGCCCTTCTGGGCCTGGCGGTCGTGTTCGCCGTGATCACTCTGACGGCCCGGCCCGACTTGCGCCAGGCCGGTGAATTCAAGCTCATGACCTGGCTGCAGCAGCGCCAGGAAGCGGCCATCGGTTTTACCGAGCCAGCCGCCATCGAACGGGCCACGGCCTCCAACCCCAAGGATCTGCCGGCCCAGCAGGCGGCGGTGGCATACTGGCTCAGCAAAAAGTACGGCGTGGCGCCTGAGCCATTGAGCGTGCTGGTGGCCGAAGCCTTCGACATCGGCCAGAAGGCCAAGCTCGACCCGACCTTGATCCTGGCCATCATGGCCATTGAGTCCGGCTTCAACCCCTTCGCGCAAAGCCCGGTGGGCGCCCAGGGCCTGATGCAGGTCATGACCAAGGTGCACCACGACAAGTACGACAATTTCGGCGGCAAGCTGGCGGCCTTTGACCCGGTGACCAACCTGCGCGTCGGCGTCAAGGTGCTGCAGGAATGCATCGCCCGCGCCGGATCCGTCGAAGGCGGCCTCAAATACTACGTGGGCGCCGCCAACATGGAAGACGACGGCGGTTACGCCAGCAAGGTGATGGGCGAACACGCCCGGCTGCTGGCCGTCGTGGCATCCGCATCCAAGCGCGGCAAGCCCTCGCCTTTCTTTGCCGAGCCTGACGGCAGCTCGCGCCCGGTTCCCGCCTCCCTGCCCGGCAAGTCCGACGCGCCGGCCTCCGAAGGCAAGACGCCTGAGAAGGTGGCGCTGCTGAGCCAGTCCTGATCCCCGCCGGGGCGCGGCCTGACAGTCCGCCTACCGTAGCGCAAAGCCGGCCGTGTCAAGCGCCCGGCTTTTTGCTTTCCGGGCCACGGGCATGGGACGATGCGCCGCGAGTTTTACGCGCCCTCAGTTACACTAGCCGGGTGCGCGACTGGCGATAGGCTCAAGGTTTTCGCAACCTTTGAAGCTGACGTGGGACACCACTGGGAAGCGCACCGCTGACAGCCGTTGGGCCTCAGCGTTCAGCCGTTCGCCTGGGCAGCCCTTGTTTCATTGAGAGTACCTCTCTCATATGAATAGCAGGGACCACGTCTTTAAGGACTGCCATGTACCACCGCAACATCCTGGTCGAACAGACCGACCCCGAAATCTTCGCCGCCATCCAGGCTGAAAACGCCCGGCAAGAGCAGCACATCGAGCTGATCGCCAGCGAAAACTACGCCTCGCCCGCCGTCATGGCCGCGCAGGGCTCGCAGCTCACCAACAAATACGCCGAAGGTTATCCCGGCCGCCGCTACTACGGCGGCTGCGAACACGTGGACGTGGCCGAGCAGCTCGCCATCGACCGCGTCAAAACCATCTTCGGCGCCGAAGCGGCCAACGTGCAGGCGCATTGCGGCGCATCGGCCAACGAAGCCGTGTTCCTGGCCTTCCTCAAGCCCGGCGACACCATCATGGGCATGAGCCTGGCCGAAGGCGGCCACCTGACACACGGCATGGCGCTCAACATGAGCGGCAAATGGTTCAACGTCGTCTCCTACGGCCTGAACGACAAGGAAGAAATCGACTACGACGCCATGGAGCGCAAGGCCCACGAGACCAAGCCCAAGCTGATCATCGCGGGCGCCTCGGCCTACAGCCTGCGCATCGACTTCGAACGCTTCGCCAAGGTGGCCAAGGCCGTCGGCGCCATCTTCATGGTCGACATCGCCCACTACGCAGGCCTGGTGGCCGCAGGCGTCTATCCCAACCCGGTGCCGCATGCCGACATCGTCACCTCGACCACGCACAAGAGCCTGCGCGGGCCGCGCGGCGGCATCATCCTGATGAAGGCCGAGCACGAAAAAGCCATCAACAGCGCGATCTTCCCCGGCCTGCAGGGCGGCCCGCTGATGCACGTGATCGCGGCCAAGGCAGTGGCCTTCAAGGAAGCCATGACACCCGAGTTCAAGGCCTACCAGCAGCAGGTCGTGAAGAACGCGCAGATCGTCGCCGACACCCTGACGCAGCGCGGCCTGCGCATCGTCAGCGGCCGCACCGAAAGCCACGTGATGCTGGTCGACCTGCGCGCCAAAGGCATCACCGGCAAGGAAGCCGAAGCCGTGCTGGGCAGCGCCCACATGACGATCAACAAGAACGCCATCCCGAACGATCCGGAAAAACCGATGGTCACCAGCGGCGTGCGCATCGGCACCCCGGCCATGACCACCCGCGGCTTCAAGGATGAGGAAGCCCGCGCCACCGCCAACCTGATCGCCGATGTGCTCGACAATCCGCGCGACGCGGCCACCCTGGAAGCGGTCCGCGCCAAGGTTCACGCCTTGACGAGCCGCTTCCCGGTCTATCGCTGATCGCGATGGGCGGCGCAGGCACTATAATTTTGATAGCATCCTGCGCCGCTCTCCTTGGGCTAAGGACAGATTGATCTTTTTAAATCCAGGTCAACACCCATGAAATGTCCCTTCTGCGGCCATCTCGAGACCCAGGTTGTGGAAACCCGGGTGGCCGAGGATGCCGACTTCATACGCCGCCGCCGCCAGTGCGGCGCGTGTGAAAAGCGCTTTACCACCTACGAGCGGCCGGACGTCACCTTCCCGTCCATCGTCAAGAAGGACGGCCGGCGCATCGAGTACAAGCGCAGCAAGATTCTGGGCTCCATGAACCTGGCACTGCGCAAGCGTCCGGTCAGCACTGAACAGATCGACTCCGCCATAGAGCGCATAGAAGAAAAACTGCTGAGCCTGGGCGTGCGCGAGGTCGCCTCCAACCGCCTCGGCGAGCTGGTGATGCGCGAACTGAAAAAGCTCGACAAGGTGGCCTATGTGCGCTTTGCCAGCGTCTACCGCAGCTTTGAGGATATTGACGAGTTCAAGACCCTGGTCGATGAGGTCAGGCGCTAGACGCGCTGACCGTTCGTCACACGAGCTTGACCGGACGTCGAATACCGGAGGCGGGACCGCCGGGCCATGCTCACAATTGCGCATGTCCGAAAATCTATCGATCACCGGCCCTGCCGATCTGCGCTGCCCATCGGCCTCCCCGGCCGTGCGGCGGCTCCAGCATGGATTCACATTGATTGAGGTGATGGTCGTGGTGGCCATCATCGGAATTCTTGCGGTTCTCGCGGCGCCCTCCTTCCTGGGCCTGCTCGCCAACGCGTCCGTCACCCGGGCCACCAACGGGTTCATCTCGGATACGCGCTACGCCCGCGGCGAAGCCATGCGGCGCGGAAAAAGCGTCACAATCTGCCGGACCGTCGATTCGACCGCGGCGAGCCCCGCATGCTCGACCGGCAGCGGAACGGCCGTTGGCGGATGGATGCAGGGATGGGTGGTATTCCTTGACAGCAATGGCAACGGTACTTTCGACGCCGCGACCGACATCGTGTTGCGCGCGCAGGAGCCCGTGGCCGGCATCACGGATTTTTTCGCCGTCGCCGTCTCCACACCCACGGCCGTGACCACCGGCAACGCCATCATCTATGACGCCACCGGCCGCGCCATCGGCCAGTCAGGCCGGTGGCTGGTGCACGCCTCGGGCTCATTCGCCACCAATGCTTACTACACCCGCACCTTGTGCATGAACTCGGTGGGTCGGGTCAAGGTCCAGACGGGGGACGTCGTATGCTAGGCCTCACCAGAAAACCTTCTCCTTCGCGCAAGGGACAGCGAGGTTCATCGCTGCTGGAGGTGCTCATTTCGGT
The DNA here is from genome assembly GCF_056402935.1 of Polaromonas sp. P3_B1. NCBI lineage: Bacteria > Pseudomonadati > Pseudomonadota > Betaproteobacteria > Burkholderiales > Comamonadaceae > Polaromonas > Polaromonas sp. P3_B1. The sequence goes on along the minus strand of NZ_JBFUGK010000026.1, from coordinate 37,207 downwards.
ACTGCTCATGTCCTTTGGCATGTTGGCCCTCGCCGGCATGCAGGCCTATTCGGTCGCAGCGCAGAAAAACGCGGCCAATCGCGCCATCGCCGCTGCACTGGCCAACGAGCTGGCGGAAGTGATCCGGCTCAATCCGACCGGCCTCTCCGGCGGTAACTACGACGTGGCGATGATGACCACCGGCAACCCGCCGGCCCTGGCACCCTGCGCCTTCCCCAATTGCAACACCCCCGCGAAACTGGCTGCCGCGGACCTCACGACCTTCCAGAGCAGGGTCCGCGCGCTGTTGCCTCTGGGCGGGGTTGAGATAACCCGTCCCGGCGCAAGCGCCACACAGGCGAACATCTGGATCCTCTGGGAGGAAGCCAGCGTGATGAACAACACGCGCCAGGTCAGCGGGGTGGATCAATCAGCTGAGCTGAGTTCCGATAACTGCTCGGCCACCGCCAAAGCCCTGGCCACAACGCCGCGCTGCTTTTACATGAAGGTGCAGCTATGACTTCATTCGCAAAAAGCCGCCACCAGCAGCGGCCTCGCATTTGCGCATCGGGATCTTCGGGAAGGCAGCAGTCAGGCTTTACGCTGATTGAACTGTTGATCTCCATGACCTTGGGCATGGTGATCATAGGTGCGCTCGTGGTGATGTACCTCTCCGGCAGCACAGCCACCCGCAATGCACAGGCACAGGGCCAGATGAACGAGGACGCCCAGATGGCGCTCGGTGTTTTCACGCAGGAACTGCGGCAGGCGGGATACAACCCCACGCGGACCGGCGGCGTCAAGAACGACCTGGGCCAAGCCGGCTGGAACCTGTATGCCTGCAACACGGGTTTTACGGATGCAACCGTCCCCAACATCAGCGCACTGACCTGCGCGGGAAGCGGCGGTTTTGCCCTGGCCGTAGCCTACGAGGGAGACCTCAACACCGGCAAAAACACCAGCGGCGGCTTGCCGATGGACTGCATAGGCAACGGGGTGGGGGTCGCAGGTGCGGCTTTCTACACGATGCAGTCGCGCATTTCCATCACCAACAACACCTTGACCTGCCGCGGAAGCGGGAACCTGGCGCAATCGCAGGTGCTCGCCGAGAACATCGAAAGCGCAACGGTGAACTTCGCGGTTGCAGAGCCCGCGGTCCCCAATAGCCAGAATGTGCGCGGCTACCTGAGCGCCTCCGGCATCATCAACCCGACGGATGCGGGCCTCACGGCGCTGCCCATGCTGGATCGCTGGAACAAGGTGGTCGCGGCGCAGGTCTGCGTGGTGGTCGTGAGCGAAAACGTCGTGCTGAAGGACATGGGCTCAGGCACAAACCCAAGCTATCAGGACTGCGCCGATGCCGATATCGATATCACCGACGGCAAGCTGCGCCGCGCCTATCGCACCACGGTGCTGCTGCGCAACCACGGAGTAGGTTATGTCAATCCCTGAACGAAGCCAACCGGCGAAAATGCACGGCCAGCAGGGCGTCGTGCTGATTGTGGCCCTCATCATGCTGATGATCCTGTCGATCCTGGCCAGCATCTCGATTCGTGGGGCCTCCTCGACCGAACAGGTGGCCAACCAGAGCCGCCAGCAGGCCCTGGCGCGGCAGACGGCGGAAACCGCCTTGCGCTTCTGCGAGCAGCAGGTGCAGCTCTACGCCTCCAACCCGGCCACCGGCTTTGCGCCTGAGGCTGCCCCCGTTGGCGCCGGAACACCGTACTCGTGGGCAACCATGGCAAATTGGGACACCCTGACGCCGACAACCAACCTCAAGACGGTGGCGGTCACCTCCGCCGGCGATGTGGGAACCACCGTGTATTTCACCCGCCAGCCCGAGTGCATGGCGCAGTACCTGACCCCCGCAGACACCAAAGTTTTTGTCACGACCGCCAGAGGCTTCGGCCCTGAAGTCGGCGCGAAAGACGGGAGCGCACCCAAGGGCACCGAGGTGTGGCTCCAATCTGTAATCACCATGAAATGATGCTCAACGCGAGCATGAAAGGCCTGGCCATGAAATTTTCTTCTTTGCGAAACGTCGCGTTTTATGCGGCCGCGCTGGTTGCGGCGGACAGCTCATTCGCGGTTGTCGCACAAGAGCCGCTGCTGTCCAAAACCGTGAACGTCAGGCCCAACATCGCGCTGGTGCTGGATACCTCGGGCTCCATGGACTGGGAATGCGTGTACGCCAAGCATGTCAGTACCGCCATGGTGAATGAAGATCCCACATCCACCAGCATCCCGGGTTTCCATGTGGACTGCCTTGACAGCTCCGACCCGCGCCAGATCTCGCCCATCAACAACCTGCTGTTTTACAACCCGAAAAAAGTCTACCAGCCGGGTTATGTCGGGGGCGTCCTCCAGGCCAACGCCACCATAGATAACACCTCGGTCGTGACAATGTACCTGCCAAAAGCAGGCAAAAACCCCACCACCTACACCACGTCCGCCGCCATCAGCAATACCGGGGACTACGACACCTACAGAGTCCGAACCGGCAGGTTCCAATTCAATGGAGTCGATACTGCCGGTGGCGGCAGCACCAACCCGTTTGGCCCCCACGGCGGCGCCCGGACCGATTGCGCCGCCGCCACCTGTACTCTCACCGAGGAACGCCAGAACATCGCGAACTGGCGCGCCTACCATATTGATCGGATCAAGTCGGCCAAAACCGGCCTGTCCGCGGCATTCGCCAGCCAGGCCGACAACTTCCGCCTGGCTTACGGCGATATCAATGGCACGCCCAACACCATGACCGATTTCGGCGTGGCCAAATCCGCCTTTTACACCTGGCTCGACGCACGCACCCCTAGTGGCGGCACGCCGCTGCGAGGCGCGCTTGACAGGGTCGGAAAGTACTACCAGAACAATGCCAACACCGGCCCCTGGGGATCCAAGCCCTGGGCGCCTCCCGCCGGCGAAACATCGACCAGTCACCTGTCCTGCCGCCGGTCCTATTCCATGCTGATCACCGATGGTTTTTACACGGATGGAGCGCCAGCAGGCGTAGGCGACGTTGACAGCACCCTGGGCACCCAATACACGTTTGCGCTGGACTCCAACAAGACCTACCGGTACACACCAGGCAACAAAACCGATGTTCGCAATCGAGGCAAGTCGGACAAGCCTAATGGATCAAGCGGAACCGCCGACACGCTGGCCGACATCGCCCTGAAGTACTGGGCCACCGACCTGCGCACTGATCTCGCGAACGACAACGGCAGCGGCGACCCTTCCGGCCCCCCGTTCTGGCAGAACATGACCAGCTATATGGTCAGCTTTGGCGCGCCGGGCAAAATGACCAACGCGGAAGTGGACAGCGCCAAGCTCGGCAACCTGGCCTGGGCCGTGCCCGTGCTCAACACCGTCACGACGATTGACGACATGCGCCACGCCGCGCACAACGGCGGCGGCGACTTCCTCACGGTCACCGACGCGGCCCAATTCGCGACCGACCTGGGCAACGTCATCGGCAGTATCGCGAGCCAGCAGTTCTCGCAAGCCGGTGTGGCGGCGTCCGCCGTGACCCTGACTGCGGGCACCAAGAAGTTTGTGCCCTACTACACCAGCGGAACCTGGTGGGGCAACGTGCAGATGGTCAACCTCACCGCCAACGGCGACAGCGCCGGCGTCGCCTGGCAAGTCATCGCCATCGACGGCAACGGCCAGCCGACCGGCGCCACCACGCTGCCCGCGCCGGCTTCCCGCAACATCGTCGTATGGACCGACGCGGCCAAGCAAGGCCTGGCTTTCACCTATGCCAACATCACCACGGCGGCCAACAGCCTGACAGGCACCAATACCAACATGCAGATGAGCACCGCGGTGACCTCCGACATCGTGGATTACCTGCGCGGTGTTCGTACCAAAGAGGGCGCCGGCATGAGAAAACGGCCGGCTGTCCTGGGCGATATCGTCAACTCGACCCCGGCCTTCATCAAGAACAACACCAATCCCCAGTTTGAGAAGCTCCCGTCGGCCACCCCGGGCCTGAGCACCTATGCCGCCTATATGACCGCCAAGGCAGCCCGCGCCGAAGGGGCGCTGTTTGTGGGCGCCAATGACGGCATGCTGCACGTATTTGGCGAAGGCAACGGCGCCGCCGTCGGTGGCCGGGAACTCTTTGCCTACGTCCCCAGGTCTGTACTCGGAAAGCTTGAAGCCCTGACTGACAGCGGCTATACCTATGCCCACACCTATTCGGTGGACGGGCCGCTGGCCGAGGTCGATGCCTATTTGACAACCCCCAACCTGGCCAGCAGCGGCACATCCACGGGATGGCGCAACGTGGTCGTTGGCACGACCGGTGCCGGCGCCAAGTCCGTCTTCGCGCTGAACGCCACAGACCCTCTCAACATGAACGGCAAGGCGATTTTGTGGGAAATCAATGCGGATCCGGCATTCCCCGTGATGCCGGGCAACTCCACGACCTCGTTCGCAGAACTGGGCGCCGTGCTGAGCACGCCCCAGAGCGGCATCACCGTCAGCGGTGACTGGGTGACCATCTTCGGCAACGGCTACGACAGCAAATCCGCAAAGGCCAGCCTCTTCATCGTCGAAACCGGCACCGGCAAGCTGCTCAAGGAGATCAAGACCGACAACACGGTCGCCAATGGCCTGGGCGGCGTTCGCCTGGTGTACAACACCAACCAGCAGATCATCGGCGCCTATGCGGGCGACCTGCAAGGCAGGCTGTGGAAATTCGACCTGAGCGGCACCGCGTCTTCCACCTGGGGCCTCGGTAACGGCGGCGTTGCGCTGTTCACCGCACTCAGCGGCAGCACACCGCTGCCCATCACAGCCCAGCCCGCAGTCCTTGAACGGACCGACCAGGCCACCTATCGGCCAAGCTACCTGGTGTCCGTGGCAACCGGCAAGCTGTTTGAAGCCGGGGATCCCACCGTCACAAGCCCCACTCAGGCAGCCTATGGCCTGTGGGACAGAAAACCATTCGGCTCGTCCGGCGCCGATACGATTAGCGAATCCCAGCTGGAAGGGCTCAAAGCCACGGCCGTCACGGCCGGCATAGACCCGACCACGGGCGCTACCCTCAACGCCGGCGGCATCACGGGCATCTATACGGTGGGCTTCAGCAACCCAGCCGTCACCAGCATGGACTGGTCGACACGGCGCGGCTGGAAATTGACGCTTAACGTGTTCCCCGGCCAACGTGACATCTATCCGCTCCAGATCCAGGGTGATGTCGTCAAGATCGACACGGTCGCGCCTCAGGCCAACTCATCGAGTTGCCTGGCCTCTTCAAGCAATGCCTTGAGTTTCTACATCAACCCACTGACCGCAGCCTGCCGTACCGGCGGAACATTGGACACCAACGCCGACGGACTCATTGATGGCAGCGATGCCAACGTCTGCGCCTACACCTCGCTCGCCGACGGTACCGACGTGGTCCTGACCATCCTCAACTCTTCAGGTGTAGACACCGGGGTGAGAGACGTCCAGAACTCCAGCGGCCACATCAAGGTCCGTACTGGAGACCAGCCCCCACCCCAGGACTGCAGCAACCCGGTCTATGCCGCGGCGCACGTCAGCGAATGCACGGTAGCCGACTGCACCAATGCCGCCTATCGTGCCGCCCACCCTGGCGACTGCCCCGGCGCTGTCCTGAACCGCTCCTGGCGTCAGCTCTTCCCACGTGCCAACTGAGCTTGAAAACCGCCGCTTTTACAAAGAGAATTAGCCATGATGTCCAATATGAAAAAAAACAGCGGCTCGGCGGGCTTTACGCTGATTGAGCTGATGATCGTGGTGGCGATTGTCGGCCTGCTGGCCGCGATCGCCCTGCCCGCCTACCAAAGCTACATCGCGCGCGCCAATCGCGCGGCTGCGCGGGCGCAGCTTCAGCAAGCCGTCCAGTACATGCAGCGCTTCTATGCGGCCAACGACCGCTACGATGCCGACCGCACGGGCTCACAAACCATCTGGGCAACCATGCCGCCCACTTTCATGCGTGCACCCGCTGAAGGCACACAGCTCTATGAGATCTCCAACACCGGCGGCAATGCCAGCAGCGCCGCCCAGAGCACCTTCACGCTTATCATGCGTCCTGTAGGCACGGGAAGCATGGCCAACGACAAATGCGGCGGCTTCAGCATGACGCAGGCAGGCGTCAAAGGCATCACCGCCGCGGCCGCGACGGCCGCACTGATCGCAGAATGCTGGCGTTGAAACAATAGGCCCGTCCCTGGCGAGGCCGCAGCGGGGAATAATGCAACAGCCCACCGATACAGCCTCCAACTCTGAATTTATCCAGGCGGCCCTGCTGGCCGCCGCCAACGCACCCTTCAGCGCTGCGCCCAATCCCCGCGTGGGCTGTGTGCTGGTATCCGCCTCAGGCCAAACCATAGGCATCGGCCAGACTCAGCAGGCCGGCGGCCCCCATGCGGAGGTCATGGCCTTGCGCGACGCTGCGGCCCAGGGCCATTCCACACAGGGTGCCACCGCCTACGTCACGCTGGAGCCCTGCTCCCACCATGGGCGAACCGGCCCCTGCTGCGACGCCCTGGTTGCCGCTGGCATCAAAAAAGTTGTCGCCTCCATGGCGGATCCCAACCCGCTGGTCGCCGGTCAGGGCTTTGATCGCCTGCGGGCGGCCGGCGTGGCGGTGGAGGTCGGTGCGGGCGCCGAGGCGGCGAGAGAGCTCAACATCGGCTTCTTCAGCCGCATGGTCCGCAAGACACCCTGGGTGCGCATGAAAATCGCCGCCTCGCTGGACGGCGCCACCGCGCTGGCCAACGGCCAGAGCCAATGGATCACCTCCCCCGAAGCCCGGGCCGACGGCCATGCCTGGCGCGCGCGGGCCGGTGCCGTACTGACGGGCATAGGCACCGTGCTGCAGGACAACCCCCGGCTGGATGTCCGGCTGGTGCACGCGCCCAGGCAGCCCGTTCGCGTGATTGTCGACAGCCTGCTGCAGACGCCGGTGGACGCGAAGATTTTCGAGGCCGGCGGGCCGGTGTGGATTTACACGGCGCTTCAGGGCGCTCCCCAGGAAAGCGCCCTGCTGGCCAGGGGCGCCACGGTCACCTGCCTGCCTGGCGCCCGCGGAAAAGTGGACCTGGTCGCCATGATGAAAGACCTGGCGCAACGCGAAATCAACGACTTGCACGTCGAGGCCGGAAGCAAACTCAACGGTTCACTGATCCGCGAAGGCCTGGTAGACGAATTCCTTGTCTACCTCGCGCCCACACTCCTCGGCCCGGGCCTGGGCATGGCCTCCATCGGGCCTCTGGAGCAGCTCTCCGACGCGGTGGCCTTGCAATTCCAGGGTTTTGAGAGAGTCGGCCCGGACCTGCGTGTACTGGCCCGCGGCGTAAGCCGGGACCAGTTCTAGCCCCTTTCCACGCAGGCCAGGCCGCGGCCGGGCCGCTTTTACAAGGCAATAGTGGCCCTTCCCCAAGCCCGGACCGGATTCCCTGCGAAAATAGCGCATGTTTACCGGAATCATTACCGGCTTGGGGCGCATCGTCGCCATCCAAAGCCTGGGCAGCTCTTCAGACCACGGCAAGCGGCTCACCATCGAGGCACCTGCGGGTTACCTTGACGACGTGGGCCTGGGCGACAGCATCGCCCTCAACGGCGCCTGCATGACGGCCACCTCGCTGGACCTGCCCCTCAACCGCTTCACCATCGATATTTCCGCCGAATCGCTGGCCAAAACCACCGGCCTGGCCGAAACCGGCCCCATCAACCTTGAAAAAGCCCTGCGCGCGCATGACCGCCTGGGCGGCCACATCGTTTCCGGCCACGTGGACGGCATAGGCCGTGTCACGCACTTCGCCGAAGTCGGCGAAAGCTGGGAGCTGCGCATCCTGGCTCCGCGCGAGCTCGGCAAGTACCTGGCCTACAAGGGCTCGATCACCGTCAACGGCGTTAGCCTGACGGTCAATCGCGTCATGGACCAAGCCGAAGGCACCGAGCTCAGCATCAACCTGATTCCCCATACCGTGCAGAACACCGCCCTGGGCCGCCTGGCCGCCGGCTCCGAGGTCAACCTCGAAATCGACCTGATCGCGCGCTACGTCGAGCGCATGCTGGGCGACACCCACAACAACATCCTGAAAAAGCCCTGAACATGAGCACAGCCATTTCCCCTGTTGAAGACATCGTCGCCGACATGCGCGCCGGCCGCATGGTCATCCTGATCGACGAGGAAGACCGCGAGAACGAGGGCGACCTGGTGCTCGCGGCCGACCACGTCACGCCCGAGGCCATCAACTTCATGGCGCGCTTCGGCCGGGGCCTGATCTGCCTGACCCTGACCCGCGAACGCTGCGAGCTGCTGCAGCTGCCGCCCATGGCGACGCGCAACGGCACCAAACACTCCACGGCCTTCACCGTTTCCATCGAAGCCGCCGAAGGCGTGACCACCGGTATCTCGGCCGCCGACCGCGCCCGTACCGTGCAGGCCGCCGTCGCCAAAAACGCCAAGGTCAGCGACCTGGTACAGCCCGGCCACATCTTCCCGCTGCAGGCGGTGGACGGCGGCGTGCTGATGCGCGCCGGCCATACCGAAGCCGGCTGCGACCTGGCCGGCATGGCCGGTTGCTCGCCGGCCGCCGTGATCTGCGAGATCATGAAAGACGACGGCACCATGGCCCGCCTGCCCGACCTGCTGGTCTTCGCGGCCGAACACGGCCTCAAGATAGGCACCATTGCCGACCTGATTGAGCACCGCAGCCGCAACGACTCCCTGGTCGAGAAAATCGGCTGCCGCACGCTGCAGACCGCCTTCGGCGAGTTCACCGCCCACGCCTTTCGCGACAAGCCCAGCCAGGGCCTGCACCTGGCGCTCGTCAAGGGCGAATGGTCGCCCAGCGACATCGTGGCCGCGCGCGTGCACGAACCGCTTTCTGTGCTCGACGTGCTGGAAACCGGCCGCCCCATGCATTCCTGGAGCCTGGACCAGAGCCTCAAGCACATCGCCGATGAAGGCCGTGGCGTGGCGGTGCTGCTCAACTGCGGCGAGAGCGCTGGACAGCTGCTGGCCCAGTTTGAAGGCACGGCGCGCGCCAGCCAGGCGCCCGAGCGCGGCCGCATGGACCTGCGTACTTATGGCGTAGGCGCGCAGATCTTGCGCGAGTGCGGCGTGCACCGCATGAACCTCATGGGCAATCCGCGCCGCATGCCCAGCATGACGGGCTACGGGCTGGAAATCGTCGGCTACATCACCCGGGACTGAGCTCCTCGTCATTCCATCAACCAAAAATCAATCAAAAGGGAACCACCGTGTTTGGAGCAGAAAAAGGAACGGCCGACAAACTGGACGGCAGAAAACTTTCCATAGGCATCGTGCAGGCGCGCTTCAACGAAAGCGTCACCAACACCCTGGCTGAAGCCTGCAAGCACGAGCTCGCCGCGCTGGGCGTGCACGAGGACAACATCAAGCACGTCAAAGTCCCGGGCGCGCTGGAAGTGCCATGCGCACTGCAGGCGCTGGCCGAGAGCGACAGATACGACGCGCTGATCGCACTGGGCTGCATCATCCGCGGCGAGACCTACCACTTCGAACTGGTGGCCAACGAAAGCGGCGCCGCCGTCACGCGCCTGGCACTGGACTACCAGTTACCCATTGCCAACGCCATCCTGACGACCGAGAACCTCGCCCAGGCCCAGGCCCGCCAGGTGGAAAAAGGACAGGACGCGGCACGCGTCGCCGTCGAAATGGCCAACCTGATCAATGACATCGCCTGAGCGTTCGTTGCCAAGCCTTGCCCCACCTCTAAACTGAATCGCATTTTTCATGGCTGAACCCATCATCAAACCCAAACGCCCGCCGCAGACCCGCACCGGCCTGACCGACACCGGCGTCAAAAAAGCGGCCGACAAATCGGCGCGCACGCGCGCGCGCGAATTCGCCCTGCAGGCCCTTTACCAGCACCTGGTGGGCCGCAACGAGGCCGACTCCATCGACGCCTTCACCCGCGACCTCGCAGGCTTTCACAAAGCCGATTCGGCCCACTACGACGCGCTGCTGCACGGCTGCATCGCGGACGCGAAAACGCTGGATGCCGGCATCGTCCCCCTGCTGGACCGGCCCATGGCCGAGATCTCGCCCATCGAGCATGCGGTGCTCTGGATAGGCGCCTATGAGTTCACCCATTGCCTGGACGTGCCCTGGCGCGTCGTGATCAATGAGTGCATCGAGCTGGCCAAGGCCTTCGGCGGCACCGACGGCCACAAATACGTCAACGGCGTGCTCAACAAGATGGCGCCCGCCCTTCGCGCCGCCGAAGTCGCTTCCGACAAAGCCCGGCAATCCGCGAAGTGAAGAGCCTGCCGTGAAAATCGCCCGGCGGGCTCAACGCATTGAGCCGTTTTATGTCATGGAGGTCGCCAAGGCGGCCTCGGCGCTGGCGCAGGAGTTCGCCCACAGCGACCGGCCCATGATTTTCCTGAACATCGGCGAGCCAGACTTCACCGCACCGCCATTGGTTCAAGAGGCCGCGGCCCGCGCGATTGCGCAGGGCAATACGCAGTACACCCAGGCCACCGGCCTGCCCGCGCTGCGCGAGCGCATCAGCGCCTGGTATGCCTCCCGCTTCGGCGCCGACGTGGCTCCCGGCCGCATCATCGTCACGGCGGGCGCCTCCGCCGCGCTGCAGCTGGCCTGCCTGGCCCTGATCGAGGCCGGCGATGAAATTTTGATGCCCGACCCCAGCTACCCGTGCAACCGGCATTTCGTCAGCGCCGCCGAAGGCAATGCCGTGCTGGTGCCGACCACCGCGCAGGAGCGCTTCCAGCTCACCCGCGAGAAGGTCGAGGCGGCCTGGAATGAACACACGCGCGGCGTGCTGCTGGCCTCGCCCTCCAACCCGACCGGTACCTCGATCGCGCCCGAAGAGCTGCAGCGCATCCACGAGTTCGTGCACAGCCGCGGCGGCATCACGCTGATCGACGAGATTTACCTGGGCCTGAGCTACGAAGAGCATTTCGGCCACTCGGCCCTGGCCATGCCCGGCGAGCTGGGCCAGAGCATCATCAGCATCAACAGCTTCAGCAAGTATTTCAACATGACAGGCTGGCGCCTGGGCTGGCTGGTGGTGCCCGAAGCGTTGGCCCCGGTGATAGAGCGCATCGCGCAAAACCTTTTTATCTGCCCCAGCACCGTGGCCCAGCATGCGGCCTTGGCCTGCTTCGAAACCGACAGCCTGCGGGAATACGAACGGCGCCGCGCCGAATTCAAGGCGCGCCGCGACTACTTCATTCCCGAGCTCAATCGCCTGGGCCTCACGGTGCCGGTCATGCCCGACGGTGCTTTTTACGCCTATGCCGACTGCACCCAGGCCGCCGCGCGCCTGGGCGTGAGCGGCAGCTGGGACTTCGCCTTCGAGCTCATGAAACGCGCCCACCTGGCCGTCACGCCGGGCCGCGATTTCGGCCACGCCGCGCCCGAACAATTTATCCGCTTTTCTACGGCCAATTCCATGGCGCAGTTGCAGGAAGCCGTGGCCCGGCTCAAGGCAGTGCTGGCATGAGTGCAGGTGCACGCGTGTTCAGTTGGCCTGTGAGGGTCTACTGGGAAGACACCGACGCAGGCGGCATCGTCTTTTACGCAAACTACCTGAAATTTTTTGAACGTTCACGCACCGAATGGCTCAGATCACTCGGTATTGAACAACAGCGCCTGCGGGAAAGCACGGGCGGCATCTTCGTGGTGGCGGAAACCAGCATCCGTTACCATCGTTCCGCCCGGCTGGACGATGAACTGATTGTTACGGCAAGCCTGGTCGAAGCCGGCCGCGCGTCCATGATAATCAGCCAGCAGGTGCTATTAAAAACAGAGCAGGCACCTGGGCAGCCGGCGCCACCGCTCTGTGAAGGCAGCATACGCATAGGCTGGGTAGACGCCGCCAGCCTTCAACCACGGCGCATTCCGGCTTCCATTCTTGACAGCTTAAAACACGATACGGCCACAACATGAACCAAGACCTGTCCATCGTCAGCCTCATCCTCAACGCCAGCTGGGTCGTGCAGGCCGTCGTGGCGCTGCTGGTCGGCGTGTCCATCGCCAGTTGGGCCGCGATCTTCCGCAAGATCGTCGCGCTCAAGCGTGTGCAGAAACTCAACGACGAATTCGACCGCGAATTCTGGTCGGGCACCAGCCTGAACGACCTCTTCGCCGGCGCCGCGCAAAACGCCAAGCATTCGGGCGCGATGGAGCGGATTTTCGCCAGCGGCATGCGTGAATACCAGAAGCTGCGCGAGCGCCACATCACCGACCCCGGCACGCTGCTCGACGGCGCGCGCCGCGCAATGCGCGCCAGCTACCAGCGCGAGCTCGATGCCATCGAGTCCAACCTGTCCTTCCTGGCCACCGTCGGCTCGGTATCGCCTTACGTGGGCCTGTTCGGCACGGTCTGGGGCATCATGCACGCCTTCACCGGCCTGGCGGCCCTGGAGCAGGTCACGCTGGCCACGGTGGCGCCCGGCATCGCCGAGGCGCTGGTGGCCACCGCCATCGGCCTCTTCGCGGCGATTCCGGCCGTCGTCGCCTACAACCGCTTCTCGCACGACATAGACCGCGTCGCCAACCGGCTGGAGACCTTTATCGAAGAGTTCTCCAACATCCTGCAGCGCAACCTGGGCGCCCAATCACCTTCCGGCCACTGAGCCAAGAGGAGACAGCGATGCCTGCAGTCAATTCCCGCCGCGGCCGAGGCCGGCGCACCATCAGCGAGATCAACATGGTGCCCTTCATCGACGTGATGCTGGTGCTGCTCATCATCTTCATGGTGACGGCGCCGCTGATCACGCCCAGCATGATCGCGTTGCCCAAAGTCGGCCGGGCACCCAGCCAGCCGCAGAACCCGGTGCAGATCCAGATCAGCAAGGATGAAGCCGTGCAGATCAAGATCAAGACCGACAGCGTACCCAGCAATGTGCGCAACGTCGCGGCCGACATCGCCCGGCTGGAGCCCGGCGTGAAGGCTGAGGGCGCGCAGGCCGTGCCCGTGGTCATCAGCGCCGACAAATCCATCAAATACGAAACCGTGGTCCAGGTCATGGACAACCTGCAAAAAGCCGGCGTGTCGCGCGTAGGCCTGTCGGTGCAGACCGGCAGCAAGTAGCCGCCAGGCCGCCCTTACTCGCTCTTAGCCCGCCATGCCCAGCGCCGCCGACCGCCTTGACTTTCTCCCGCCCCGGGACGGCGGGTCGGGCCGTTCGTTTGCGCTGGCGCTGCTGGTGCACGCCCTGTTGATCGCCGCACTCACCTGGGGCGTCAGCTGGAAACGCAGCAACCCGGACATCGCCTTCCAGGCCGAGCTATGGTCCAACATGCCGCCGCAGGAAGCCGCGCCTAAACCTGTCGAAGTGCCCACGCCGCCGCCCCCGCCTCCGACACCGCCCACTCCGGAAGTCAGGACACCTGCGCCGCCACCCGCGCCCAAGGTGGACATCGCCCTGGAGCAGGAAAAAAAACGCAAGCTCGTGCAGGAACAAAAGCAGGCGGAAGCCGAGCGCCTGAAGGAAAAACAGAAGGCTGAACTGCAGGCCAAGAAAGACAAAGAAGCCGAGAAACAAAAGGCCGCCGAAAAGAAGGCCAAGGAAGACCTGGCCAAACGCAAGGCCGCGGAAGACGCCAAAAAACTCGAGGCCCAGAAGGACAACAAGGACGCCGCGCAGCAAAAGGCGGCCCAGGCCGCCGCCGAAAAACTGCGCCAGGAAAACCTGCGCCGCATCACCGGCATGGCCGGCGCCACCGGCGATGCCGAATCCAAAGGGACGGCGCAAAAGTCCAGCGGCGGCTCCGCAACTTACGGCGCCATCCTCAGGGCAGCGATCAAACCAAATGTTGTGTTCGCCCAGGAGGTGGATGGCAATCCATCCACCAAGATAGAAGTACGCGTGACGCTGGACGGCACCATCATCAGCCAACGCATCGTTCAACCCAGCGGCAACAAAGCCTGGGATGAGGCAGCGATCAACGCCATCATCCGTACCCGGGTCATGCCCAAGGATGTCGATGGCCGAATTCCGGACACCATCCTGATCGTGGATATGCGCGCCAAGAACTACTAGCGCCTGGAAATGAACTGCGGCTCACCGCGCATGCACTTTGGCATGGCGGCGGGCAAAGGCGGCGTCACTCGTAAACGATCTGCACCAGCCCCTTGTCGGCCTGCGCCATCCAGCTGGCCAGCGCCGCATCGGTTGGATAGAACCTGGCGGCTTCGCCCAGATGCAGTTCCGCCGTCGCACCGCCCACGGCGTTCTGCCGCCTGAGGCTCAGGCGCACCGGCAGGCCGCGGCTGATCTCGCCCTGCTCCGACATTTCGCGGCGCGGCGGGAAGTCCCTGACCATGCGTGAGATGTCGGGTGCGCTGCCATTGACCGCCACGCGCAGGTACTTGCCGAACTTGCAGCGCGCGGTTTCCAGGTCCCACACCTGCGTGACCTTGAAGCGACGCCCGAAGCGCTCGGACGCACCCTGCAGCGTGCCCTGCACGACCACCAGCTCGTCGTCCTTGAGCAGGTTGCGGTTGGCGTTGAAGGTCGCTTCATCCACCGAGGCTTCCAGCACGTCGGTCTTGTCGTCAAGCTTGAAGATGATCAGCTTGCCGCGGTTGCCGTTAATCACGCGCAGGTCGCTCAAAATCGCTGCCAGCAATTGCGGCTCGCGCGAGTCGATCAGGTCTTCCAACTTGCGTTTGGCGAACTGCCGCACCTCGGTTTCCACCTCGTCGAACAGGTGGCCTGACAGATAAAAGCCGATGGCCGTCTTCTCTTGCACCAAGCGCGCCTTCACGCCGAAGGGCATGGCTTCCACCAGCGGCGGCTCCTGGGTGCTGGCGGCGTGCGAGTCGCTCATGTCGAACAGCCCGCCCTGGTTGGCGTTGGCTTCGGTCGCGGCGGCGAATTCAAAGGCGCGGTCCACCGAGGCCAGCAGCGAGGCACGGTTGAGCTGCAGGTTATCGAAGGCGCCGCCCTTGATGAGCGCCTCCACCGTGCGCTTGTTCAGGCGGCTGCGGTCCACGCGCACGCAAAAATCGTAGAGCGAGGTGAAGGGGCCGCCTTCCTTGCGCGCCGCCACGATCGCCTCGATCGCCTGCTGGCCGGTTCCCTTGATGGCGCCCAGGCCATAGCGAACCGAGGTCGCGCTGATGGGCTCGAAGCGATAGTGGCCCCGGTTGATATCGGGCGATTCGAACTGGATGCCCATCTTCTGCGCGTCACCGAACAAAATCTTGAGCTTGTCGGTGTCGTCCATTTCCACCGTCATATTGGCGGCGAAGAATTCGGCGGTGTAGTGCACCTTGAGCCAGGCCGTGTGGTAGGCCAGCAGCGCATAGGCGGCGGAGTGCGACTTGTTGAAGCCGTAGCCCGCGAATTTTTCCATCAGGTCGAAGACCTCGTCGGCCTTTTCCTCGCTGAGGCCGCCCTCGCCCGCGCCCTTGCGGAAGATCTCGCGCTGCGCGTCCATCTCCTCTTTTTTCTTCTTGCCCATGGCGCGGCGCAGCAAGTCGGCGCCGCCCAGCGAGTAACCGCCCAGGATCTGCGCGGTCTGCATCACCTGCTCCTGGTAGACCATGATGCCGTAGGTCTCTTCAAGGATGGCCTTGACGCGCGGGTCCGGGTATTCGGGCACTTCCTTGCCCTGCTTGCGCGCGATGTAGGTCGGGATCAGCTCCATGGGCCCCGGCCGATACAGCGCATTCATCGCGATCAGGTCTTCCAGGCGGTCCGGCTTGGCGTCTTTCAGCATGCGTTGCATGCCGATACTTTCAAACTGGAACACGGCTTCGGTCTGGCCCCGGCCGAAAAGCTCGTAGACCTTTTTATCGTTGAGCGGCAGGTCCTCGAACTTGAAGTCCTTCTGGGCCGGGTGGCGCGCAATGATGAACTCCCGGGCGATCTCCAGGATGGTCAATGTGGCCAGGCCCAAAAAGTCGAACTTGACCAGGCCGATCGCCTCCACGTCATCCTTGTCGAACTGGCTCACGGCGGAGTCGCTGCCGGGCTGGGCATACAGCGGGCAGAAATCAGTCAGCTTGCTGGGCGCGATCAGCACGCCCCCGGCGTGCATGCCGACGTTGCGGGTCAGCCCCTCGAGCTTTTGCGCGAGTTCCAGCAGCGTGTGCACGTCCTCTTCCTTGCGCTCGCGTTCGGCCAGGACGGGCTCCTGCTCCTTCGCCTGTTCAATCGTGATGTGCTGGCCCGGCTTGTTGGGGATCAGCTTGGAAATGCCGTCGCAAAAGCCGTAGGGAAAGTCCAGCACACGGCCCACGTCGCGGATGGCGGCGCGCGCCGCCATGGTGCCGAAGGTCACGATCTGGCTCACGGCGTCCTTGCCGTATTTGTCCTTCACGTAGTCGATCACGCGGTCTCGGTTGCTCTGGCAGAAGTCGATGTCGAAGTCGGGCATGGACACCCGCTCCGGGTTCAGGAAGCGCTCGAACAGCAGGTTGTACTGCAGCGGGTCCAGGTCGGTGATCTTCAGCGAATAGGCCACCAGCGAGCCCGCGCCCGAACCCCGGCCCGGCCCGACCGGGCAGCCGTTGTTCTTGGCCCAGTTGATGAAGTCGCCGACGATCAGGAAGTAGCCGGGAAAGCCCATCTTGAGGATGGTGTTGATCTCGAACTCCAGGCGCTTGACGTATTCCGGCCGCTTCTGGTCGCGCAGCGTCGCATCACGGTACAGGTGGGCCAGGCGCTCTTCCAGGCCTTCAAACGAAGCCTGGCGAAAGTATTCGTCGATGGGCATGCGCACGCCGCCGACTTCGGGCGTCGGGTAATCGGGCAGCATGGGCTTGCCCAGTTCCAGCGTGAGGTTGCAGCGCTTGGCGATCTCCAATGTGTTGGCCAGGGCCGTGGGCACGTCGGCGAACAGCGCCTGCATCTGCTCGGTCGACTTGAAGTATTGCTCGCGGGTGAACTTGCGCACGCGGCGCGTGTTGCCCAGGATCTCGCCCTCCGAGATGCAGACGCGCGCCTCATGCGCCTCATAGTCTTCGTAGGTCAGGAACTGCACCGGATGGGTCGCCACCACCGGCAGCTTGAGCCGCGCCGCCAGCTGGACGGCGGCCGCCACGTGGCGTTCATCATCGGGGCGCTGGGCGCGCTGCAACTCCAGGTAAAAACGGTGGGGAAACAGGCCCGCAAAAAACAGTGCGCATTCCGTGGCGCGGGCGCTGTCGCCCTGCAGCAGCGCCTGGCCCACGGCGCCGCCCTGCGCGCCCGACAGGGCAATCAGGCCTTCGCCCAGTTCCTGCAGCCATTCGAGCTTGACCACGGCCTGGTCGCGCACCACGTTTCGGGTCCAGGCGCGCGTGAGAATTTCAGACAGGTTCAGGTAACCCTGGCGGCTTTGCACCAGCAGCAGCAGGCGGGACGCGGGCGCGCCGGCGTCCTTGCCCGGGGCCTGCACCCAGATGTCCGCGCCTATCAGGGGTTTGACGCCGGCGCCGCGGGTTTCCTTGTAGAACTTGACGGTGCCGAAGAGATTGCTCAGGTCGGTGATGGCCAGCGCCGGTTGCCCGTCGGCGGCCGCGGCGGCCACGACCTCATCGATGCGGTTGGTGCCGTCGACGACGGAAAATTCGGTGTGGAGGCGCAAATGAACAAACATAAAGGCCATTTTAGGGCCGGGTCTGTCCGTTGAGCCCCCACACCGCCGTGCAAGGCCTTGCATGCCTGCCTACAATCAATCGCACCATGCAAATCCTGAACATTGCAGCCTACAAGTTTGTTGCGCTTGCCCAGCCGCAAGCGCTGCAAACCAGCCTGGTTGACCGGCTGCAGGGCCATGCCATCAAGGGCACGGTGCTGCTGGCCGAAGAAGGCATCAACCTCTTCCTGGCAGGCCCGGCCGGCGATATTCATGATTTTTTGGCATGGTTGAAACAGGACGTACGCTTTGCGGACCTGCAGGCCAAGGAAAGCTGGTCCGGCGCCCAGCCTTTTCGCAAGCTGCTGGTCAAGGTCAAGCCCGAAATCATCCGCATGAACCACCCGGCCATCCAGCCCGCGGCCGGCCGGGCGCCGGCGGTGGATGCCGCCACGCTCAAGCGTTGGCTGGATACGGGCCACGACGACGCCGGCCGCCCGGTGGTAACACTGGACACGCGCAACGACTTTGAAGCCGACGTCGGCACTTTTCACAATGCCATCGACTGGCGCATCCGCAAATTCACCGAATTTCCCGAAGCGCTGCTCGCGCACAAGCAGGACCTGGCGGGCAAAACCGTGGTGAGTTTTTGCACTGGCGGCATACGCTGCGAGAAAGCCGCCATCCTCATGCGCGAGGCCGGGGTAGAGAACGTCTGGCAGCTTGAGGGCGGCATCCTCAAGTATTTCGAAGAAAGCGGGCGCGCACATTTTGACGGTGAGTGCTTTGTGTTTGACGAACGCCGCGCGGTGGACCCGGAGCTCAAACCCCAGGTCAATCCGCCAGCAAAGCCCCTGCACCCGCCCCCCAGGACGCGCAGGCCCGAGGTTCTCGGGCTTTTGTCTGACAGCTGAGCCCCAAGCCCCGTGCGAAGCTTTTGAATCGTTCGCATCGCACGTCCGCCCGCCGTCCCTTTTTTAACGGTAGCCACCATGCCCAAAGACACTTCCCCCGCGCGCCAACAGGCCGCCCAGGCACTGCCCTCCCCGCTCGCCAGGCGCTTCAGCGCCGTGCGCCAGCAGACCGAAGCGCTGATCCAGCCGCTGAGCCCCGAAGACTGCCAGTTGCAGTCCATGCCCGATGCCAGCCCCGCCAAATGGCACCTGGCCCACATCACCTGGTTTTTCGAGACCTTCATCCTTGAAGGTTTCGAGCCCGGTTTTATGCCCTTCGATGCGGGCTTTCGCGTGCTGTTCAACAGCTACTACAACGGCGTTGGTGACAAATACCCTCGGCCCAAGCGCGGCCTGATCAGCCGGCCTTCGCTGGATGAAGTGCTGGCCTACCGGGCACAAGTCAACCAGCGCATGCTGGCGGTGATCGAAGCCGTCGAGGCCGGCGCAGACAAAGCGCGGCGGCGCGAACTCACCGAACTGGTCACGCTCGGCCTGCACCACGAGCAGCAGCACCAGGAGCTGCTGCTGACCGACATCAAGCATGCGCTGTCCTACAACCCCGCGCGCCCCGCGTACGCGAGCCGCTGGCCGCTGGCCGGTATACACCCGCAACCGGTGGAATGGCTGCGCCATGAGGCCGGCCTGGTTGAGCATGGTTTTGACACAGGGCGCGACGGTGAATTTGCCTTTGACAATGAAACGCCGCGCCACAAGGCCTACGTCGCAGCTTTTGAGCTGGCCAGCCGGCCGGTGACCAACGGTGAACTCATGGCCTTTATCGCCGACAAAGGCTACCGGCGCCCCGAGCTGTGGCTGTCCATGGGCTGGGACTGGGTGACGGAAAACAAGGTCATCCTGCCTTTCTATTGGCAGGGCGATGAGGGCGGCTACCAGCACTTCACGCTGCAGGGCCTGATTGAAGTGGACCCGAACACGCCGGCCTGCCACCTCAGTTATTTTGAAGCCGATGCCTTTGCGCGCTGGGCCGGCGCCCGCCTGCCGACCGAGTTTGAATGGGAACTCGCCGCGCGCGGCCTGCCGGCAGGCGCCACGCCGCAGGGCAACTTTGTGGAGAAGTCGGCCTTCCACCCGCTGCCGCAGCAGGAAGGCAGCCACGGCCTGCCCGCGCAGATGTTTGGCGACGTGTGGGAGTGGACGCAGTCCAACTACAACCCCTACCCCGGCTACAAGCCATGGGAGGGCCTGGTCGGCGAATACAACGGCAAGTTCATGTGCAACCAGTTTGTGCTGCGCGGCGGCTCCTGCGCCACGCCGCAAAGCCATATTCGAGCGAGCTACCGCAATTTCTTCCCGCCCGATGCGCGCTGGCAGTTCAGCGGATTGCGGCTGGCGCGTGATCTTGCAGTTGGGTAGGGTCTGACAGATGGCCAGATTCGTTCTGGTGCCCGGTGGCTGGCACGGAGGCTGGGCATTCGATGCTGTCGGCGATGCGTTGTCAGCCCAAGGCCATGAGGTCCAGGCGCTGACGCTTTCGGGGCTGGGCGACGAGCCCGCCAATGGCGCCGTCAACCTGGATCACCATATCAACGAGGTGGTTCAGGCGCTTCGCGTACGCGATACGCCAGCCGTTCTTGTCGGCCATTCGTACGGCGGAATGGTCATCACGGGCGCGGCGGACAAGGAGCCCTCCTGCGTCAAGGCGATGGTCTACGTCGATGCCTACGTGCCCGACAACGRCGCCTCGGTGTGGTCGCTCACCACGCCGGCCTACCGGGAACGCTTCATTGCGGGCGCGGCCGCGGACGGTTTGAGGTGCGCACCGGCGGCTCATCTCGACAAGAGATGCCGTCCCCATCCAATGGCGACTTTCCTGCAGGCGATCAGGTTGACGGGCCATTGGCGCAAGGTCAGCCGCAAGGCCTTCGTGGCGGCCAGTTGGGACGGAAGTCCCTTTGTTGATCTGTACGAACGGCTGCAGCCCGACCCCGGTTGGGACACACATCGCCTGGCCTGTGCACACGACGTTCCCCGGCTGGCCCCCGACGCGCTCGCGAAGATTCTGTTGAACTACGCCTAGGGATAAAGCAGGCCCTAATCGCGCAGCACACCGAGCACGTCGGAGTTGAACTCGCGGTTGTAGAGAATCAGAACCACCACTGCGGTGGCCAGCACAAAGGCGAAGGTCGAGAAAAACCACGCCATGATGCCGAAGCTGAAGTAGTAAGCCCTGAGCCCGTCGTTAAAGGTCTCCGCCGCCAGGCCCACCATGCGGCTGGTGYGCGTGGCAAAGGCCTCGCGGTCGAACTTGCCGACTTCAAACTCCTGCGGCGAGGGCATGGAGCCGATCAGCAAGGCCACAAAGGTGTACTGGCGCATGGACCAGCTGAAACGGAAGAAGGCATACACAAACACCGCCACCATCAGCAGCACCTTGAGGTCGAAGATCAGCACCGAGGTGCGCACCGCGAAGGGAATCTCGCGCACCAGTTCGGCGGCCTTGTCGGTGGTGCCCAGCAGCGCGAACAGGCCGCCGATGATGATGATTGTGGTCGACGAAAAAAATGCCGGCGTGCTCGACAGGTTCTGCGTGATGATGCCGTCGATCACGCGCGGGTCGCGCGCCGTGGCCTGCAGCAGCCAGTAGTGGCGGTAGCGGTTGGTGGTGCCCAGCAGCGAGGAGCGCTTGACGCCATAGTGCCGGGCGAACCAGGCATAGCCCATCCAGCCCAGAAAAAACCAGGCCATCGCCAGCCAGTCGGTCCACGGAAGCAGGGTAAAGATTTGCATCGCGCGATCTTAATTTACCGATGGCAGAGCTGGCTACGGCTTCAACCCACCGAGAACCTGCGCTCCGGCAGCGGAATGAACTCGGTCTCGCCCGGCACTTGCCCCAAGGCCTGCGCTTCCCAGTCTTCGCCGGCCTGCACGATGCGCTCCTTGCGACTGGAAACGAAGTTCCACCACATGAAGCGGTGCGCATCGAGCGCATCGCCACCTATCACCACCAGGCGCGTCGCCTTGCCTGCGCTCAGTTGCACCGCCGCGCCGGGTGCCAGCGTCGCCAGGGTGTGTTCGGCCAGCGGCTCACCGTCTACCAGCAGATCGCCATCCACCGAGTACAGCGCCATCTGCTCGGCCAGCGGCGGCAGGGTGAAGGGTGTGCCGGCGGCCAAGGCCACATCGAGGTAAAGCGTCTTGGAGAAAGTTTTGACGGGCGAGGTTTTACCGAAGGCCTCGCCGACCAGGACACGCACCGCCGCGCCATCGACCGTCATGGCCGGAATGGTCTCGGCAGGTGTGTGCGAAAAGACCGGCGCCGTTTCCTCAAATTCCTTGGGCAGGGCCGCCCACAGCTGCAGGCCGTGGTTGACGTAGGCGGTGCCGCGCAGGTCTTCGGGCGCGCGCTCCGAATGCACAATGCCGCGGCCTGCGGTCATCCAGTTGATGGCACCGGGCTCTATGCGCTGGGCTGAGCCCAGGCTGTCGCGGTGCATCATCGCGCCCTCGAACAAATAGGTCACCGTTGCCAGGCCGATGTGCGGATGCGGCCGCACGTCGTGGTTGGTGCCGGGCTGCTCGGTCACCGGACCGAAGTGGTCAAAAAAGATAAAGGGGCCGACCGACTGCTGCTGCGCAGCGGGCAGAAGGCGGCGCACCATGAAGCCGCCACCCAGGTCTTTGTGGTGGCCCGTCAATTTCAGTTGCATGCTCATGGCAGGCGCTCCAGTTCGGTGCTGATTTCGGTGGTGACCGTGGTCATGAGCTTGTGCACCGGGCATTTCTGCGCCACGGCATGCAATTCCGACAGTTGGGCATCGGTCAAATTGCCTTTGATCCGCAGTTTGGCCGCGAGCTTGTACACACCGCTGCGCTCCTGTGAGTCGTCGCGCTCAACGCGGGTCTGGACATCCTCGACGGGGATGCCCTTCTTGCGGGCGTACCACATCACCGTCAGCGCCTTGCAGGCGCCGAGCGCTGCGTCATAGAGGTCGTGCGGGCTGGGGCCGCCGTCGGCGCCGCCCTCGGCTTCGCTGACGTCGGCGGTGAACGCATGGCTGCGGATCTTCACCTGCTGGGCCATGGTGGCGCCGAGGTCTCGCTGCAATTCAATGGTCATGGAATTCCCGTCGTTAAGAAAATGGATCAGGCCGAAAGCTTCGCCGCAACGGCGGCAACGCGCGCGCCAAAGCTGCGTGCGGTTTCCAGGTCGCCGGCCGACATCTCGCCGGCGCCGGCATCGGAAGGCGACTGCGCCATGGCGCCGCTGTAGGAGCCCAGATAGTTGGCGTCGTTACGCAGCGCGGCCTTGCTGTTGCTGGGCAGCACACCCTGGCTGACCCAGATGCCGCCATGTTGCATGGCCAGGGTGAACAGGTAGTTCAGCGTGGACAGCTTGTCTCCGTTCATCGCGGCGCTGTTGGTAAAGCCGGCGAAGAGCTTGTCTTTCCAGGCCTGGCTGTACCAGGGTTTTGAGGATGCGTCGGCGAACTTCTTGAACTGCCAGCTCACATTGCCCATGTAGGTGGGCGAGCCCATGATGATGGCATCGGCGGCATTGAGGGTTTCCCAGCCGCCTTCGGGCAGGTTGCCGTCGGCGTCTATGGCCAGCAGTTCTGCGCCGGCGCCTTCAGCCACCGACTGCGCCATGCGCTGGGTATGGCCGTAGCCGGAGTGGTAGATCACGACAACTTTGGGCATTCAGGTTCTTTCGTGGGAATGGAAAAGGAAGATGAAATCTGGAACCAATAAAAAAGGGCTGCAGCCCGGGGGCGTGAAACCCCTCGCTGCAGCCCTGTTTGCGGATCAGCCTTTGCGCTGGCCGTCCACGCTCCAGGCGCCTCCGCCGAAAGCCGCGATGCTGAACAGGCCGCCGACGATGGCCATGTTCTTGAAGAACATCATCTGTTGCGTGGGGTCAGTCCAGAACGCATGAAAGATGCAGGTGATGACGACCGTGAAGACGCCGATGGCCAGTGCAGCCCAGCGCGTCTGGAAGCCTACGGCCAGCAGGAGGCCCAGGCCCAGTTCCACCACGATGGCGATGGCGGCGGCGACGCCAGGCAGCGGCACGCCCTTGGACGCGATATAGCCTACCGTGCCCTCAAAGCCGGCGATCTTGGAAAAGCCGGCGGGCACAAACAGCAGGGCCAGGAGCAGGCGACCGACCAGGGCGAGAGGGTTTTGCAGGGAATTGAGCATGGTGAATCCTTATAAGAGTAAGTGAACTGGCAGGGAAATGATGGATGAAAAAAACACTCTGGGCAAGCTAATACCTATGCATACCTATTCGCTCTCTCCCAGGGTGTTACTTCGTGTTGCGGCATTTGCTCCGACTCAGGGAGCCAGGTCAAACACCAGAACTTCGGCGTCCTGGCCATGGGCCAGTTGCAGCGTGGCTTCCGACTGCAGCATGGCGGCGTCGCCGGCCTTGAGCACCCGGCCGTTGACTTCCAGCTGCCCGCGGATCAGGTGCACATAGGTCTTGCGCGCTGCACTCAATTCCAACGTGGCGCTTTCAGCACCATTAAACAGGCCCGCATAAAGCCTGGCATCGGCATGGATCAGCACCGAGCCTTTGGCGCCGTCGGGTGAGGCCACCAGGCGCAGGGCGCCGCGCTTTTCGGCGTCGGCAAAGGTCTTTTGCTCATAGCTGGGCGGGATACCGGTCACATTGGGTTCGATCCAGATCTGCAGGAAGTGCGTGGTCTGGCCGTCCGCATGGTTGAACTCGCTGTGCTGCACACCCGTGCCGGCGCTCATGCGCTGCACGTCGCCAGGCGGGATGCCCTTGATGTTGCCCAGGCTGTCCTTGTGCGCGAGTTCGCCGCTCAGCACGTAGCTGATGATTTCCATGTTCTGGTGGCCGTGCGTGCCGAAGCCGCGGCCGGCTGCGATGCGGTCTTCATTGATGACGCGCAGGTTGCCAAAGCCCATGTGGGCCGGGTCGTAATAGCCGGCGAACGAGAAGGAATGGAAAGACTTGAGCCAGCCGTGGTCTGCGTAGCCGCGTTCGCTGGAAGTTCTTAAAGTCATCATGAGGTGCTCCTTTCAAGGTGCGTTGGACTGCGTTGTGATTCGTTTGCGATGACTCCAATGTAGGCGCCGGGCCTTCACTTTCCATTGCCGCGCTTTGATGGCATCATTCAAATTATTTGAATCATTCTTATGCCAACGATCAACAACCGGGTACGGGACGCCCTGACGCCCGAGACCCTGAGCCTGATAGGCGCCGTCCACGGTGCCGGCAGCATGGCGGCTGCGGCGCGCGAGCTCGGCCTGGTGCCCAGCGCCCTGACCTACCGCATCCGGCAGGTGGAAGATGCATTGGATGTGCTGCTGTTCGACCGCTCCTCGCGCCAGGCCAAACTGACCGAGGCCGGCAAGGAACTGCTGCGCGAGGGCAACCGCCTGCTGGCCGAACTTGACGCCGTGGCCAACCGCGTCAAGCGCGTGGCCACCGGCTGGGAGCCGCAGCTCACGCTGGCAGTCGACAGCGTGATCTCGCGCACCACGGTGATGGAGCTGTGCGAGGCTTTTTTCGCGCTGAACCCACCCACCCGCCTGCGCCTGCGTGAAGAGGCGCTGTCGGGCACGCTGGAGGCGCTCACCTCGGGCCAGGCCGACCTGGCCATCGGCGTGGCCATCGAGCCGGCGGTCAATAGCGCGGTGCAGCACAAGACGCTGGGCAGCATCCACTTCATTTACGCGGTGGCGCCCCACCACCCCCTGGCGCAAGCCCCCGAGCCCGTGACCGACGCCATGCTGATGCCGCACCGCGCAGTGGCCGTGGCCGATTCGGTGCAGCGCGGCAGCGGCGTCACGGTGGGGCTGCTGGGTGGGCAGGACATCTTCACCGTGCCCGGGATGCAGGAAAAGCTCCAGGCGCAGCTGCGCGGACTGGGCGGCGGCTTCCTGCCGGAATACATGGCGCGGCCCCACGTCATCACCGGCCGCCTCGTGGAAAAGCGCATGCAGCGCGCAGTACGCCAGGTGCCCATGAGTTATGCCTGGCTGCGCACTCCCGACGGCAAGGAGGGCCGCGCGCTGCAGTGGTGGCTCAAGCAACTCGAAAGCGCGGCCACGCGAAAAGCGCTGCTGGAACGCGACCAGTCACTGTGAAAACCCGTAGTCAGGCCGCAAACTTCGCGCAGCGGCTGCACCTGCGTGTAGAGTGTGCTTAGAGGTTCTTATAGTTTTCGTTTATGGTTGAGACGTGATGACCCAGGCCGGGGGGCCGTGAATTGCCCGCGAAAGCGGCAAGGCGCCTCATTCATCAAACCCAAAAAGCACACAAGACATGACAAAAAAAACCAGCCTCCCCCTTCCCGAATCCGCGGCCCGGCGCCGCATCGCCGTGATAGGCGCCGGCATCGCTGGCATTGCCTGCGCGCGCACGCTGGCGCAGGCCGGACACCAGGTCACCGTGTTTGAGAAAAGCCGCGAAGCCGGCGGGCGCATGGCCACCCGGGGCAGCGATTTCGGCGGCTTTGACCACGGCACGCAATATTTCACCGTGCGCGATGCGCGTTTCGAAAAAGCCCTGGCCACGGTCCCCGGTCTGGTGCGGCCCTGGAGCGCCAACACCGTGCGCATCCTGGACGAGCTGGGCCGCGTCGTGGCCTCCGCACTGCCGCCCAAGGAAGCGCACTGGGTTCCCACGCCGGGCATGGACGCGCTGGTGCGGCAGTGGGCGCAGCCCCTGGCCGCCGCGGGCAGCCTGCTGCTCCAAACCGAAGTGCTGCGGCTTGAACGCGACAAGCTGCACCCCGAACAATGGCAGTTGCAGACCGAAGGCCCGGGCGCCGGCAGCCGGGTGCACTCGGGCTTTGACGACGTGGTGCTGGCCCTGCCCTCTCCGCAGGCCCATGCCCTGCTGCTGAGCTCCCAACAGGGCAAGCCGCTGATGGAAGAACTCACCAAGGTCAGTGTGGCGCCCTGCTGGACGCTGATGCTGGCCTTTCCCCAGGCCATGCAGCCCACCATGGCGCACCTGGGCCCCCACTGGAACGCCGCGCGCAGCACCCACCACCGCATCGCCTGGCTGGCGCGCGAATCGTCCAAACCAGGGCGCAGCCCCATCGAACGCTGGACCGTGCAGGCCAGCCCCGACTGGTCGCAGCGCCACCTGGAAGACGATGCCGAGCGCGTGAAAGCCAAGCTGCTCAAGGCATTTACCGAAGTCACCGGCATACGCGCCGAGCCGCCCCACGCTGTGGTGCACCGCTGGCGCCACGCCCAGACACTGCAGCCCCTGGGCAAAACCCACGCATGGGACGCCAAGTCCCGCATAGGCGCCTGCGGCGACTGGTGCCTGGGGCACCGCGTGGAAGAGGGCTTTATATCGGGCCTTGAAATGGCCCTCGCCATAGCCTGAAAACCGGGTTCGGGAGCGCCCGCATGGAGGCCGAATACCGGGGCCGCTTCGCCCCTTCTCCGACCGGCCCGCTGCATGCCGGCTCTCTGGTGGCCGCCCTGGCCAGCTGGCTGGACGCCCGCGCACACCAGGGCCGCTGGCTGGTGCGCATTGAAGACGTGGACACGCCGCGCTGCGTGCCCGGCGCCGACCACATCATTCTTGAACAGCTGGCCAGCTGCGGCCTGATGCCGGACGAGCCGCCCGTGTACCAATCGCAGCGCGGCGCTCTCTATCAACAGGCGCTGGATTCACTGGTCGCGCGCGCGCTGGCCTACCCCTGCGCCTGCACACGCCAGGACATCGCCCGGGCGCTCGCGGCTTCTGGACAGGCGCGCGAACGCCATGGCGAGCTGGTCTATCCCGGCACCTGCAGGGGCGGCCTGCACGGCCGTAGCGCGCGCGCCTGGCGGCTGGACACGCGGGCAGATCCATGCGTCGCATGGACCGATCGCCTGCTGGGCCCGCAATCGCAGGACGTGGCCCATGACGTCGGCGACTTCGTGCTCAAGCGCGCCGACGGCCTGTGGGCCTACCAGCTGGCCGTGGTGGTCGACGACGCGGCCCAGGGCGTGACCGACATCGTGCGCGGCGAAGACCTGGCCGACAACACGGCGCGGCAAATCCTGCTGCAGCGCGCGCTGGGCCTGCCCCTGCCGCGTTACCTTCACACGCCGCTGGTGCTGGGCGCCAACGGCGAAAAGCTCTCCAAACAGAACGGTGCGCAGGCACTGGACACTTCCCAGCCGCTTGCCCTGCTGCGGCAGGCAGGTGCGGTACTGGGCCTGCCATTGCTGGCCAGTGCTGCCACGCCGCAGGACTGGCTGGGGCAGGCCGTGCCGCTGTGGGCAGCCCGCCTTAAAATCAGCCGGTGACAGATACAACATCCCCCATCCCGCCCTCCGACCTTTCCGGCCCCTCCGCCGAGAATGCGGCTACCGAGCCAGGCCCCCCCCGCAACATCCGCAGCTTTGTACGCCGCACCGGCCGCACCACCGTCGGCCAGGCGAAGGCCTTTGCGGACGTGGGCCCGCAGTTCCTGCTGCCCTACACGGGGGAGCCGGCGAATTTCGAGGCCATGTTCCAGCGTTCGGCCCCGACCATCCTCGAGATAGGCTTTGGCATGGGCGAGGCAACGGCCCATATCGCCGCCCTGATGCCCGAGAAAAATTTCCTGTGCTGCGAGGTCCACACCCCGGGCGTAGGCGCGCTGCTCAAGCGCATCAGCGAGCAGGGGCTGGCCAACATCCGCATCCTGCAGCACGACGCCGTTGAAGTGATAGACAACATGCTCCCGCTGGGCAGCCTGGACGGCGCGCACATCTTCTTCCCCGATCCCTGGCACAAGAAGCGGCACAACAAGCGCCGCCTGATCCAGGCGCCGTTGATCGCCAAGCTGGCCGCCCGCCTCAAGCCCGGCGGCTACCTGCACTGCGCCACCGACTGGCAACCCTACGCCGAGCAGATTCTCGAGGTGCTGGGCGCCGAAGCGCTGCTGCGCAACACCGCGGACGCATCCCAGGGCGGCTACGCGCCCAAGCCGGCCTACCGGCCTTTGACCAAATTCGAAAACCGCGGCATCAAGCTGGGGCACGGTGTCTGGGACGTGGTGTTCACCCGTGCGTGAACACAGCGCGCCAAGGTGAACGGGCAACCCTCCCACGGCTTGCCGACCCGCGAGGGTGTCGGCCCAAGCTGCGTGGGCCTGCCGGCGGGTGACTGGCCCACCATCACCGATTTCCTGGTGCAGCGCTTTCCCGCGATCACGCGCGAGGTGTGGCTGCAGCGCATGCGGGACGGCCTGGTCGCCGACGAGTTCGGCGTACCCGTCACGGCGCAACGCCCCTACCGCGGCCATATGCGCGTCTACTACTACCGCGCGCTGGAGGACGAGCCCCGCGTCCCCTTCGAAGCCAGCGTGCTGTACCAGGACGAGTACCTGGTCGTGGCCGACAAACCGCATTTTTTGCCGGTCACGCCCTCGGGCCACTATGTGCAGGAAACGCTGCTGGTGCGCCTGAAGAACCGCCTGGGCCTGGACGGCCTGGCGCCGCTGCACCGCATAGACCGCGAAACCGCGGGCCTGGTGCTGTTCTCGGTCAGGCCC
The DNA here is from genome assembly GCF_056402935.1 of Polaromonas sp. P3_B1. Classification (NCBI taxonomy): domain Bacteria; kingdom Pseudomonadati; phylum Pseudomonadota; class Betaproteobacteria; order Burkholderiales; family Comamonadaceae; genus Polaromonas; species Polaromonas sp. P3_B1. The sequence goes on along the minus strand of NZ_JBFUGK010000026.1, from coordinate 8,222 downwards.
GCTGACCGCGACGCCTACCAGGCGCTGTTCAGGCGCCATGAAGTGGCCAAGCACTACGAGGCCATCGCTCCATGGCATGAAGACATCGTTTTTCCGCTGGTGCGCCAAAGCCGCATCGTGCAGGGTGAGCCCTTCTTCCGCCAGCAGGAAGCGCCGGGTGCGGCCAACAGCGAGACCCACATCAGCGTGCTGGAAGTACTGGGCGACCACGCCCGCTACGCACTGAGCCCCGTCACCGGCAAAAAGCACCAGCTGCGGGTGCATATGCATGCCCTGGGCATTCCCATCCTGAATGACAGGATCTACCCGCCGGTGCACCCCACGCCCGACGACGACTACACCCGCCCCTTGCAGCTTCTCGCGAAATCCATGCATTTCACGGATCCGGTGACGGGTGAACAACGGTCTTTCCAGACCCGATTGAGCCTGCTTCCAGGCCCGCCACCGGCACCACTGCCGGCAACGAGCGGCTAACACCCTCTCCCGCTAAACCGCGGCACGCGGCGCCCATGCCCGCGCACTGCCGGCCGCTCCCGCTGGCCCTGATGGCGGGTTACCTGCGCCCCCGTCTCCTCATTCCAACGAATTACCCGGTCTCCATGGCTTCGGAGAGGCCGGCGCGAGCCTCGTTCCGGTATTAATCCAAAACTGTTGGTTTTCGTGAAAACGATCACCAAAGATGTTAGGAAACCTCCGAAAAAACTGATATTAGTTACATATTGAATCACTTATGGCGAATTTCTACGTAGAAACCGATATATCTAATGGCCTTTAAGGACGTGATTTTCTTCTCAAAAAACCAATCTAATCAATGATTTACAAGTAATCCGTCGGGGATTTCTGTACGCTTTTGCGAAGGCCTATGGGACAATCCTGTGAACTAGTTACATCATCTGTACATATTTTTACAAATAGCACTTAAGCAAACATCACGAGCCTGACCCCTGTCCTGAGTCCACCATGAACAAGTTTTACCGCACCGTCTACAGCGAGCTTCTGGGCACCTGGGTCGCCGTGTCGGAAATCTCGAGCGCGCGCGGCAAACGCAGCGGCTCCAAGGTGGTACAGGTCGGCGCCGCAGGTGCAGTCGTTGTTGCAGGGCTCTTTGGCGGGGGCCTCAGCCCCCTGAATTCAGCCTACGGGCAAACACTTCCGGAGGCCGCCTGTACCGCGGGCAATGGCGGCACGATGTACTCCGCCGCGTCCACCTGTGTGAACTATGTCAACAACACGCGCATCTATGTGGATTCGCTGTCGACCTCCACGTCGACTGGCCTGAGCACCTCCACCAGCCGCCTCAACTCGCTGTCAACGGGCCTCAGCACCACGGACAGCCGCGTCACCTCGCTGTCCACCTCCACATCCACAGGCCTGAGCACCGCCACAAGCAGCATCACGTCCCTGTCGACCTCGGCGTCCACCGGCATCAGCTCGCTGTCCACCGGCCTGAGCACCACGAACAGCAACGTCACCTCGCTGTCGACCTCCGCCTCGACAGGCATCAGTTCCCTGTCCACCGGATTGAGCACGACGAACAGCAGTGTCACTTCGCTGTCGACCTCGGCCTCCACCGGTGTCTCATCGCTGTCCACCGGCCTCAGCACCACCAACAGCAGCGTGACCTCCCTGTCGACCTCGACGTCCACGGGCATCAGTTCTCTGTCGACTTCGACCTCGACCGGCCTGAGCACAACGAACAGCAGCGTCACTTCGCTGTCGACCTCCGCTTCGACAGGCATCAGTTCCCTGTCCACATCGACGTCTACCGGCCTGAGTACAGCCACCAGCCGCATCAACTCACTGTCAACAGGATTGAGCACCACCGACAGCCGGGTCACGTCGCTGTCCACCTCGGTATCGACAGGCGACAGTTCTCTGTCGACCGGCCTGAGTACGACCAACAGCAACGTCACCTCGCTGTCGACCTCGGCATCGACAGGTGTCAGCTCCCTTTCGACCTCAACGTCTACCGGCTTGAGCACCGCTACGAGCGGCATCACCTCTCTGTCCACCGGACTGAGCACAACGAATAGCAGCGTCACTTCGCTATCCACATCGACGTCGACCGGCCTCAGCACGGCAACCAGCGGCATCACCTCGCTGTCTACCTCGGCATCCACAGGCTTGAGCACCGCCGCCAGCGGCATCACTTCGCTCTCCACCGGGCTGAGTACCGCCAACAGCAGCGTGGCCTCGCTATCGACTTCGGCATCCACAGGCATCAGCTCCCTATCCACGGGCTTGAGCACCACGAATAGCAGCGTCACCTCGCTGTCGACCTCCGCTTCGACAGGCATCAGCTCCCTGTCCACCGGCCTCAGCACCACCAACAGCAGCGTGACCTCCCTGTCGACCTCGACGTCCACGGGCATCAGTTCTCTGTCGACTTCGACCTCGACCGGCTTGAGCACCGCCGCCAGCGGCATCACATCGCTGTCGACCGGCCTGAGCACGACCAATAGCAGTGTCACCTCGCTGTCCGCCTCCACGTCGACCGGTCTGAGCACCGCCGCGAGCAGCGTGACCTCCCTGTCCACATCGGCGTCCACGAGCATCAGCTCTCTGTCGACTTCGACCTCCACGGGCCTGAGCACCGCCGCCAGCGGCATCACGTCGCTGTCGACCGGCCTGAGCACGACCAACAGCAGCGTCACATCGCTGTCGACCTCGGCCTCGACAGGTATCAGTTCCCTGTCCACGTCGACGTCTACCGGCTTGAGTACCGCTACGAGCGGCATCACCTCTCTGTCCACCGGGCTGAGCACGACCAACAGCAGCGTCACCTCGCTGTCGACCTCGGCATCGACGGGCATCAGTTCCCTCTCGACCTCAACATCCACCGGCCTGAGCACGGCCACCAGCGGCATCACGTCTCTGTCCACGGGTTTGAGCACCACGGACAGCCGGGTCACCTCGCTGTCGACCTCGACGTCCACGGGCTTGAGCACCGCAACCAGCGGGATCACTTCGCTGTCCACCGGCCTGAGCACAACGAACAGCAACGTCACTTCGCTGTCGACTTCGACGTCCACGGGACTGAGCACTGCCACCAGCGGCATCACCTCACTGTCCACCGGTCTGAGCAGCACCAACAGCAACGTGGCCTCGCTGTCGACCTCAACATCTACCGGCCTGAGCACGGCGGCCAGCGGAATCACGTCCCTGTCGACCGGCCTGAGCACAACGAACAGCAACGTCACTTCGCTGTCGACCTCGACGTCCACAGGCTTGAGCACCGCAACCAGCGGGATCACTTCGCTGTCCACAGGACTCAGCACGGCAAGCAGCGGCATCATCTCCTTGTCCACTGGCCTGAGCACCACCAATAGCAGCGTCACGTCGCTGTCGACGTCCACCTCGACGGGTTTGAGTACAGCCACAAGCGGTATCGTTTCGCTGTCGACCGGCCTTAGCAGCACCAACAGCAACGTGACGTCCTTGTCGACGTCGACCTCCACAGGCTTGAGCACTGCAAACAGCGGCATTACTTCGCTGTCCACCGGCTTGAGCAGCGCAAACAGCAGCGTCACGTCCTTGTCGACTTCCACCTCGACTGGCCTGAGCACTGCGGACAGCCGGATCACTTCGCTGTCGACCTCGACGTCCACGGGACTGAGTACCGCCACCAGCGGCATTACCTCACTGTCCACCGGCCTGAGCAGCACCAACAGCAATGTGGCTTCGCTGTCGACCTCAGCATCGACAGGCATCAGTTCACTCTCGACCTCAACGTCTACCRGCCTGAGCACGGCGGTCAGCGGCATCACGTCCCTGTCCACCGGTCTGAGCACAACGAACAGCAATGTCACTTCGCTGTCGACCTCGGCATCGACAGGCATCAGTTCACTCTCGACCTCAACGTCTACCGGCCTGAGCACGGCGGTCAGCGGCATCACGTCCCTGTCCACCGGCCTGAGCACCACGAACAGCAATGTCACTTCGCTGTCGACCTCGGCATCGACCGGCATCAGCTCACTCTCGACCTCAACGTCTACCGGCCTGAGCACGGCGGCCAGCGGCATCACATCCCTGTCCACCGGCCTGAGCACCACGAACAGCAATGTCACCTCGCTGTCGACATCGACGTCTACGGGTTTGAGTACCGCCACCAGCGGGATTACTTCACTCTCGAGCGGCCTGAGCACCGCCAACAGCGGCATCACGTCGCTCTCTACCGGCCTGAGCACGACGGCCAGCGGCCTGGTGTCGCTGTCGTCTTCAGCCTCTACAGGGCTGAGCACCGCCGACAGCCGGATCACATCCCTGTCAACATCGACCTCGACCGGCTTGAGCACTTCAGCCAGCGGCATCGTCTCGCTGTCTACCGGACTGAGCACCACCAACAGCAGCGTCACGTCCCTGTCGACGTCGGCTTCAACCGGTATCGGTTCGCTGTCTACCGGCTTGAGCACGGCCAACAGCAGTGTGGTCTCGCTGTCGACCTCGGCATCCACGGGCCTGAGCACGGCGACCAGCAGCATTACCTCCCTGTCGACCTCCACCTCGGCAGGCTTGAGCACCGCCGACAGCCGGATCACTTCGCTGTCGACGTCCACATCCACGGGTATTGGCTCCCTTTCCACCGGCGTGAGCACGGCGGCCAGTGGCATCACCTCGCTGTCCACCGGCCTGAGCACCACAAACAGCACGGTCACATCGCTGTCCACGGGCGTCAGCTCCCTGTCGACCGGTGTCAGCGCCGTCTCCAGCGGCCTGGCCTCGCTGTCGAGCTCAACCTCTACCGGCCTGAGCACGGCGGACAGCCGCACAACGTCCCTGTCTACCTCGGCCTCGACGGGCCTGAGCACGGCCAGCAGCGGCATTGCCTCCCTGTCCACCGGCTTGAGCACGACGGACAGCAACGTTGCCTCCCTGTCGACTTCGGCCAACTCGCTATCCACAGGCCTGAGCACAACAAACAGCGCCGTGAACTCGCTGTCGACTTCTACCTCGACGGGCCTGAGCACCGCCGATAGCCGGATCACTTCGCTGTCCACATCGACGTCCACCGGACTGAGTACAACGAACAGCAATGTCACCTCCCTGTCGACGTCCACGTCGACCGGCATCAGTTCTCTGTCCACGTCAACCTCGACAGGCCTGAGCACGGCCACCAGCGGTATTACGTCGCTATCCACTGGCCTGAGCACCACGGACAGCCGTGTTACTTCGCTGTCCACCTCAACGTCCACGGGCCTGAGCACTGCCGCCAGCGGCATTACATCCCTGTCGACCTCCACCAGTTCGCTGTCCACGGGCCTGAGCACAACGAACAGCAACGTCACTTCGCTGTCGACCTCGACGTCCACAGGCTTGAGCACCGCGAGCAGCGGGATCACTTCGCTGTCTACTGGCCTGAGCACCACGAACAGCAGCGTCACTTCGCTGTCGACCTCGGCATCGACGGGCATCAGTTCCCTCTCGACATCAACATCTACCGGCCTGAGCACGGCCACCAGCGGCATCACGTCCCTGTCCACTGGACTGAGCACCACGGACAGCAACGTCGCATCGCTGTCGACCTCGACGTCAACCGGCCTGAGCACGGCCGGCAGCAATATCAACTCGCTGTCGACTTCCACTTCAACAGGCCTGAGCACCGCCGACAGCCGGATCACTTCGCTTTCGACGTCCACATCCACGGGCCTGAGCACCACGAACAGCAGCGTCACCTCGCTGTCGACCTCGACGTCGACGGGCCTGAGCACGGCTGCCAGCGGCATCATTTCGCTGTCCACCGGCCTCAGCACCACCAATAGCAATGTCACCTCCCTGTCGACATCCGCGTCGACCGGCATCAGCTCGCTGTCAAGCTCCACGTCAACGGGCCTGAGCACGGCAAGCAGCGGCATCGCTTCGCTCTCCACTGGACTGAGCACCACCAACAGCAACGTCACGTCGCTGTCGACCTCGGCCTCGACCGGCTTGAGCACCGCCGCAAGCGGTATTGCCTCACTGTCCACCGGTTTGAGCACGACGGACAGCAGCGTCACATCCCTGTCCACGTCCACCTCCACGGGCCTGAGCACGGCAAGCAGCGGCATTGCTTCCCTGTCGACCTCGACCAGCTCGCTGTCCACCGGCCTCAGCACGACCAACAGCAACGTCACCTCGCTGTCCACGTCGACCTCCACAGGCTTGAGCACCGCGGACAGCAGGATTACGTCTCTTTCCACGTCCACGTCGACGGGATTGAGCACCTCCGCGAGCGGCATTACCTCACTGTCCACCGGCCTGAGCAGCACCAACAGCAATGTGGCTTCGCTGTCGACCTCGGCCTCGACCGGCATCAGTTCGCTGTCAAGCTCCACCTCAACGGGGCTCAGCACGGCCGCCAGCGGTATTTCCTCGCTGTCCACAGGATTGAGCACAACGGACAGCAACCTGGGATCCCTGTCGACATCCACCTCGACTGGTTTGAGCACCGCCACGAGCGGCATTGCGTCCCTTTCGAGTTCGACCAGTTCGCTGTCCACCGGCCTGAGCACCACCAACAGCAGCGTGACCTCGCTGTCGTCCTCGACGTCGACGGGCCTGAGCACCGCCGACAGCCGGATCACTTCGCTGTCCACATCGACATCCACCGGCTTGAGCACTTCGGCCAGCGGCATCACTTCCTTGTCGACCGGCCTCAGCACCACCAATAGCAGCGTGACCTCCCTGTCGTCCTCGACGTCGACCGGTTTGAGCACCGCCGCCAGCGGCATCAGCTCCTTGTCCACCGGCCTCAGCACGACGGACAGCAATGTTGCGTCACTGTCCACCTCCGCTTCGACTGGCATCGGCTCGCTGTCCACAGGCCTGAGCACAACGAACAGCGCCGTGAACTCGCTGTCGACCTCTACCTCGACGGGCCTGAGCACCGCCGACAGCCGGATCACTTCGCTGTCCACATCGACATCCACCGGCTTGAGCACTTCGGCCAGCGGCATCACCTCCTTGTCGACCGGCCTCAGCACCACCAATAGCAGCGTGACCTCGCTGTCGTCCTCGACGTCGACCGGTTTGAGCACCGCCGCCAGCGGCATCAGTTCCTTGTCCACCGGCCTCAGCACGACGGACAGCAATGTTGCTTCGCTTTCGACGTCCGCTTCGACTGGCGTCAGTTCGCTGTCCACCGGCCTGAGCACCACCAACAGCAACGTCACATCGCTGTCCACCTCTACCTCGACGGGCCTGAGCACCGCCGACAGCCGGATCACCTCGCTGTCCACATCAACATCCACCGGCTTGAGCACTTCGGCCAGCGGCATCACTTCCTTGTCGACCGGCCTCAGCACCACCAATAGCAGCGTGACCTCGCTGTCGTCCTCGACGTCGACCGGCTTGAGCACCGCTGCCAGCGGCATCAGCTCCCTGTCCACCGGCCTCAGCACGACGGACAGCAATGTTGCTTCGCTTTCGACCTCTGCTTCGACGGGTGTCAGTTCGCTGTCCACCGGCCTGAGCACCACCAACAGCAACGTCACTTCGCTGTCGACCTCTACCTCGACAGGCCTGAGCACCGCTGCCAGCGGCATCACATCCCTGTCAACCGGACTGAGTACCGCCAACAGCAACGTGGTCTCGCTGTCCACTGGCCTGAGCACCACAGACAGCCGTGTTGCCTCCCTGTCCACCGGTTTGAGCACGGCGGACAGCAATGTCGCGTCCCTGTCCACGTCAACGTCCACGGGCCTGAGTACCGCAAGCAGCAGTATTTCATCGCTGTCGGCTTCGACATCGACCGGCCTTAGCACCGCCGGCAGCAACATTGCGTCCCTGTCGACCTCCGCCAACTCGCTGTCCACGGGCCTTAGTACCACCAACAGCAATGTCACCTCGCTTTCGACCTCGACGTCCACAGGATTGAGCACAGCCACAAGCAGCATCTCCTCCCTTTCCACAGGTCTGAGCACGACGGACAGCAACGTCACGTCCCTGTCCACGTCAACTTCGACCGGCCTGAGCACCGCCGGCAGCGGCATTGCATCCCTGTCGACTTCGGCCAGTTCGCTGTCTACCGGCCTGAGCACGACCAACAGCAATGTCACCTCGCTGTCCACATCGACTTCCACGGGTTTGAGCACCGCCGACAGCCGGATCACGTCGCTGTCCACTTCGACATCGAGCGGCCTCAGCACGACGAACAGCAATGTCACTTCGCTGTCGACCTCAACATCCACCGGCTTGAGCACGGCCAGCAGCGGCATCGCATCCCTTTCCACCGGCTTGAGCACCAC